>NZ_JBFAJV010000002.1:0-254414 GCF_040655415.1 Actinosynnema sp. NPDC050436
AACGGCTGGAGTTGACCGGTACTAATAGGCCGAGGACTTGCTCACAAACATGCTACGCATCCACTGTGCGGTTCTGAAAGAACCGAACCGGACCACTCTCTGGTCCAGACGAACGGTCTGGGTTGGTGGGTGCCTACGGGTTGGTAATTTCATAGTGTTTCGGTGGTCATAGCGGTTGGGGAACACCCGGTCCCATTCCGAACCCGGTAGTTAAGCCTTCCAGCGCCGATGGTACTGCACTCGTGAGGGTGTGGGAGAGTAGGACGCCGCCGAACATTTCTTTCCCTCAGGGGCACTCGACACGTCGGGTGCCCCTGAGGGCTTTTTGCGTTACCGCTGCCTTGCCGTGTCGACCGCTGCGGGCAGGTGCTCAGGACAGGTCTTCGAGGATGGCCTCGGCCAGCAGAGTGCCGGACAGCCAGGCGGTCTCCACCTTGGGGCTGCCCCAGGCGTCACCCGCGATCCCGATCCGGTCCTGGCCGTAGTGGAACGGGGCCGCACCGGGTTCGGCGGGACGGGCGAACGTCCAGCGGTGCACGTTCACCGACTGCGCCGGCGGCAGTTCCAGCAGCTCGCGGACGGCGGCCTCGATGTCGTCGTCGGCGGCCGTGGCGTCGGCGACGAACCGGTCGGCGAACTCGGCGGTCGTGTGGGCCACCAGCACGGGAGCCCCGTCGCCGCGCCGGCTCCCGTCGTCGAACAGGGTCGTCAGCACCGGGTGCTCGTTCACGAACGCCCCGGCGAAGTCCCAGCCGCGCTCGGCGAACCGCAGGGTGGCCACGAGGGACGGCAGCCACGCCTGGCCCAGCGCGGCTTGCGCGGTCGGGCGCAGCCCGGGATCGATCAGGCGCACGGCCTGCGGCCCCGGCATCGCCAGCACCACGGCGTCGGTGAGCACGCCGTCCACCCGCGGGCCGGCGTCCACCCACTGGACGAGGTGACCGGTCCGCACGTCGAGCCCGTCCGCCAGGTCCTCGACCAGCGACCGGAGCCCATCCGGGGCGGCCCACCGCTGCGGGCCGGTGGTGCTGCCCCACCCGGACGGCGAGCGCACCGCCATGGTCGACGTCCACGGCCGCGCCAGGCCGGACTCCTGCCAGCGGTCCACCACGGCGGAGAACCGAGGCGACGACACCGTGAAGTACCCCGCGCCGATGTCGGTGGCGCGGTCGTCGTACCGCTTGGTCGCCATCCGCCCGCCGCACACGTGCGCCCGTTCGAGGACGCGGACCGTCGCTCCCCCGGCCGCCAGCGCGCGTGCGCAAGCCACTCCGGCGATTCCCGCACCGACCACCGTCACCTGCACGAACCCATCCTTGCAGAGGCGGTCACGGGTGCGGTTGCCCGTACCGCTGTCCGAGCGACGCGGCCGGCGCGACCGGGTGACGGCGGGGTCCGGCCGCTTGCGGCGTCCATAGCGTGGGCCGCATGGACAGTCGTGGCTGGGACGCTGTGGGTGCGGGGGTGGCTGCGGTGCGCTGGCGACCGCGCAGGAGGACGGGCCGGCACGCGCGGGCGAGGCCGTCGCCGACCTCGCCCACGTGGATCTCCGCGTTACTCGCGCTGATCCTGTTGGTGTCGTTGGTGCTCCTGCTGCTGACCTACCTCTAGCCCCCGTCCGGGCGGCCCTCAGCGGGACTGGAGGGCGTCCACGGCCACGGCCTGCGCGATCACCAGGCGGCGGTCGACCGAGGGGTCCTGGATGCGGATCAGGTACTGGTCGCGCAGCCACGTCTTCTTGTCCACGGTGAAGACCGGTGCGCCGTCGCGGACGAAGTCGAAGTGGTAGCGGAACGGGAACGGCAGGTCGTTGACCAGCGGCAGGAATCCCCAGATGCGGCGCAGCACGGCGATGCCCTGGTGGCGCTCGCGGCCGGTGGCGGTGCCCGCGCCGGGCTGCTCGACGTGCCAGGTGGAGTTCACCAGGGACTTGCCGAAGTCCTTGCGGAACAAACCGATCGGCCGCCCGTCGGCCGCCGTGACGTCGTAGCCGCTGCCGAGGTCGATCACCTTGCGGGCCTTGAAGCCGGCGAGCACCGCGTGCTTGTCCGCGTCGGTGAAGATCGTGACCTGCTCCTTGAACGCCATCCGCTTCTGCTCGACGAACGCGACCAGCCGGCCGGGTGCCCCGTTGCCGTCGTCCGCGAACGCCTCGTAGCGGTTGACCATGACGGTGATCTTCTGGTGCAGGTGGAGCGTGTCCAGGGACTGGAGGTCCACGGTTCCCCTCACTCGACTGGCCGGAGGTCTCCGGTCGGGAAGCGCCGCTCGTTGCGGTCGATCTTGGCGAACGCGGCCTCCACGAGGTCGACGTCCAGCTTGTCCGCCAGGCGCACGAGGTAGTGCATCACGTCGGCGAGCTCGTCGCGGACGTTCCAGGCGAGTTCTTCGTCTCGCATGGCGTCGGCGGCTTCCTCGGGCGTGAGCCACTGGAACAGGTCGGTCAGCTCGCCCACCTCGCCGGACAGCGCCATCACCAGGTTCTTGGGCGTGTGGTAGGTGTCCCAGTCGCGTGCGGCGGCGAACCGGCGGAGCGCGTCGCGCAGGTCTTCGAGGCTGTTGCTCATGCCCGCAGGGCTACCACACGGTGGTCGCTGGGCCGAACGCCGCGTACCCGTTTGAACGCGGTGCTGAACGCGAAGCCGTCCCGGTAGCCGACCGCGCGGGCCACGGAGTGCACGGTCGCGTCGGGTTCGGCGAGCAGGTCGGCGGCGACGGACATGCGCCACTCGGTGAGGTAGGTCAGCGGTGGCACGCCGACCTGGGCGGTGAACCGCTTGGCCAGCACCGCGCGGGAGACCTTGGCGCGGTCGGCGAGGTCGCCGACCGTCCAGGAGACGGCCGGCTCGTCGTGGATCGCGCGCAGCGCCGGGCCCACGACCGGGTCGCCCAGCGCGCGGTACCAGCCGGGCGTGTTGGCCTCGGGCCGGTCGAACCAGTCGCGCAGCGCGAACACCAGCAGCAGGTCCAGCAGGCGGTCGAGCACGCCCTCCTGGCCCGGCTGGTCCTTCGCGATCTCGTCGGACAGCAGGTCGACTGTGGGGCACGGTCCGCACGGCACGACGAAGGCGCGGGGCAGCGCGTGGAGCAGCCGGTCGGAGACGCTGCCCTCGACCTCGTAGCTGCCGGTGAGGATGGTCGCGTCGCCCTGCTCGCCGAGCCGGTAGGTGCGGGTGCCGACGGCCCACTTGGCGCAGCCGGGCAGGGTGGTGTCGAGTTGGAGCGGCGTGGCCGGGTCGTCGGCGAGCACGAACGGCAGCGGTCCCCGGACCAGCCCGATGTCGCCGGCGCGCAGCCGCATCGGCTCGTGGTCGTCGGCGATCAGCCAGCCGTCGCCGCGCGAGGCCATGACGGCGGTCAGCGAGGCCGTTCCGGCGAAGCGCACGGACCACGGCGGCGCCGCGTACGAGCGGCACAGCAGCGCGCTCTGCGCGCGCACCCCGCGAAGCAGGTCGGTGAGAGCGTCCACGAAGACGATTGAACATGCGATCGGGCGTCTCGGCCATGTCCCGCCGGTTCCGGTGTTGGTTGGCTGGGTGCATGACAATCCTGGTCCTCGGAGCGACCGGCAAGACCGGTCGCCGCGTCACCGCCGCCCTAGGCTCCGCCGCCCGCCCCGCTTCCCGCTCGTCCGCGCTGCGCTTCGACTGGGCCGACGAGTCCACCTGGGACACCGCGCTGGCGGGCGCGTCGGCGGTCTACCTGGTGCCGCCGGCGCTGAACCTGGACGCCGCCGAGGTGGCGGCGTTCGTGGCGCGCGCCGTCGCGGCCGGCGTGACCCGGATCGTGCTGCTGTCGGCGCGCGGCATCGACCCGGAGGACGGCCGGGAGGCGGCCGTCCGGGAGTCCTCTGTGGACTGGACGATCCTGCGGCCGACCTGGTTCCACCAGAACTTCACCGAGGACTTCCTGCTGCCGATGGTGCTGGCGGACGAGGTGACGCTGCCGCTCGGGCCGGGCGGGCACCCGTTCATCGACGCGCGGGACATCGCCGACGTGGCCGTCGCCGCGCTGACGCGGGACGGCCACGCCGGTCGGGTCCACGAGCTGTCCGGGCCGGAAGCGCTGTCGTTCCCGGACGCGGTCGCGCAGGTGGCCGAGGCGTCCGGCCGGGACGTCGCGCTGGTCGACGTGCCGGGCGCGGCGATCGCGGAGGCGTTGCGGGCGGGTGGTTTCTCGGAGCAGTACGCGACCGTGCTCGGCCACGCCCTGGAGGCGATCCGGGACGGTCACGACGCCGGGCTGTCCACCGGGGTCCAGGACGTCCTGGGCCGCGAGCCGCGCTCGTTCGCGGACTACGTCAAGGAGTCGGCGTCGTCGGGCGCGTGGGCGTAGCCAGCACGAGCAGGTGCTCCTCGTCCGGCTGGCCCTCGCGGTCAGGCGAGAAGACGGCGCGGTGGGTTTCGAGGACGTCCAGCCCGGCCTGCTCCACGTGGCGGAGCAGGTCGGGCGCGGCGAAGCTGGTGACGTGCACGGTGTGGCCGAGGAACGGCACCTCCAGGCCCTCGACGTCGACCGGCACGGTGATCAGCGCGACCAGGCCGTCGGGCTTGAGCCAGCGGGCGGTGTTCCCGAGCACCTCGACGGCGTCGGCCCGGGTCATCTGGAGGAACGGGAAGAACGCGACGACGGCGTCCCACGAGCCGTCGGCGGAGTCCCACTCGCGGATGTCGGCGTGCACGAAGTCCGCGTCGGGCACCTGCTCGCGCGCGATGGAGACCATCTCGCCGGACACGTCGACCCCGAGCACCCGGTGCCCGGCGGCGGTGAGGTCGGCGGCGACCGGCTTGCCGGTGCCGCTGCCGATGTCCAGCACGCGGGCGCTGTCGGGCAGCCGGTCGAGCAGCAGGCGGATGCCGGTCTCGACGATGGGCGGCCGGCCGAACGCCTCCTCGTAGCCACGGCCCACGGCGTTGAACAGCTCGGCGGCGGTGAGGGGTCGATCCACGTCCGGTACCTCCCAGGGGTGGTTGCGCAGTCCAGTATCGCCGATCATGGTCCCGCTGACTCCCGGACGTGGGTTCGAGGTGCCTCGAGCGAGGCTCGTGCCCCGGCCAGGTCGACCAGGCGCTCCGCGACGGTGGCGATGGCGAGGTCTTCGGGGAGGGCCGCGGCGAACTTCAACCCGGAGACGGCGCTCGGGTTCACCTCCGGCGGGCGTAGCTCGCGTCTCGCCAGGCAGCGGTTCACCTCTTCGACGGTCAGGTCCGGACGGAACCGGAGTGAGTGGTCGCCGATCCGTTGCCGTGGGTCGACCAGTTCGGGCAGCGACGCGTGCAGCGTCCGGTTGGCGGCTGTGCCCGCCCACGTCCACCAGTGCACCTCGCCGGTTGCGGACCAGTCGACCACGGTCCCGTCGGGCGCGGTGTGGGCGCTGTGCCGTTCACGCAGTTCGGCCAGCGCCGACACCGCGCGGCGGGTGAGGTGCACCCCGGCCGGGTCGTGGCCGAGGACGACGTTGCGCACACCCTGGGTGACGTCGTACGACATGCCGCCGCCTCCGCCGCCCCACCGGGCACGGCCCGGCAGATCGGTCGGCTGCACGTGGCACCGCCGTCGTGACCAGTCGATGTGGGTCACCAACCACGTCCGCCCGGCCAGCAACAGCACCCGTGGGCCGTCCACGTCGGCCAGCAGGACCTCGTCGCCGACCTGACCGATCTCCTCGCGTCCGGACAGCACCAGGAACTCCGGCGCTGCGGTGAAGACCGCCGTGATGTCGGAGAAGTGCCGACGGCCGAACCTGCGCTCGGCCTCCGGGCCGACGAAGGCGAGGTCGCCGTCGCGGTCGAGGTAGCCCGCGTCGAGCAGGTGGGCGAAGATCCGGGACGAGTCGTCCCCGAAAACCCGCAGACCCGCCCACCGCTCCCGCCACGTGTGCAGCCCGATCGTGTTCTCCTGCAACGCCGACGCGATGAGCTGTTGGGCGACGATGTGCCTCGGCGAGGGCGGCGCGGTGATCGGCTCCACCCAGCCCGCCGCCCACCGTTCGAGGAGTCCTGCGGCGGTCAGCGCGGACTCCTGGCCCAAGCACAGGACCAGGCAGTTGCGGGTGCTCCCGGGTCGCCGTCCGGTCCGCCCCAGCCGTTGCAGGAACGAGGCCACGGTGCGTGGTGAGTCGATCTGGACGACCCGGTCCAGGTCGCCGACGTCGATGCCGAGTTCGAGGGTCGAGGTCGCGACGATCACGCAGTCCCGCGCCTCGGCGAACGCTTCTTCGGACCGACGCCTCTCGCCTGCGGACAGCGACGAGTGCGAGAGGAACGTGGTCACGTCGTGCGTGCGCAGGGCCGCGCCGAGTTCCTCGGCTCGTCGGCGGCTGTCCACGAAGACGAGCCGTTTTTCGCCCCGGTGCAACGAAGAGATCACCTTCGCCGCGTTGTCGACCGTGCCGACGTGGTCGAGCGTGACCTCCGGGGTGACGGACGAGGTGGCCACGGGCGCGACCACCTCGCGCGGTCGGTGCCGGGCACCGCCCTGGAGCCAGGTCAGCAGTTCGTCCGGGTTGCCGACCGTGGCGGACAGCCCGATGCGCTGGAGTTCACGGCCCGCGAGCCGAGCCAGTCGTTCCAGCAGCGCCAGCAGGTGCCACCCTCGGTCGTCGCCCGCGAAGGCGTGCACCTCGTCCACCACGACGGCCCGTAGGTCGCGGAAGGTCCGCCGGCTGTCGACGTTGACCGACACCAGCATGGCTTCGAGCGACTCGGGTGTGGTGAGGAGGACGTCCGGCAGGTCCCGCAGGATCCGGCGCCGCTGACCCGGGCCGACGTCGCCGTGCCAGACCTCGGCACTGCGCCCGAGCCACCCGGTGTAGCCGGCCAGCCGCGGTGCCAGGTTGTTCAGCAGTGCCCGCAGCGGGCAGACGTAGAGCACCGAGATGCCGGACCACCGTTCCGACGCCATGCGGGTCAACGTCGGCAGCATCGCCGCCTCGGTCTTGCCGCCGGCGGTGGGGGCGAGCAGCAGGCAGTCCGCTCCGGCCAGCACCGGCCCCACCGCAGCCGCCTGGAACGGTCGAAGACCCGGCCAGCGCAGGGTGTTCACCACGTGGTGCTGGACAGCGGGGTGGAGCGCGGCGAGCGCTGCGGTGTCCGGGTCAGACATCGAGGTCGATGTCATCCGCCGACGTGGCGGCGGCTTCCCGCTCGGTGCTGGTCAGCTCGGCTCGTTCGATAGCGACGGTGTAGTCGCCGCGCGGGTCGAAGTCGGGGTGCAGTTCGACGGTGTCGAGCACGTTCAGCACGAGCTTGCGCAGGAACAGCCTCGGGGCGACACCGACTCGCCCCCCGAGGCCGCCGGCCACCGACGTGGCGAAGTCCCGGAGGTAGGCGTCGTCGACCAGGTCCATGATGCGTTGTCCCGCAGGGGACCCGTTCGCGTAGAGGGCGCGTACCCGACCACCCAGTTCGACCAGGCGGTCGAGGGTGAAGCCGGTCAGCCGGACCTGCGGGGCGCGTGCGTTGTCGAACCGGTTGTCCGCGCCGAAGTCGGTGTGCAGCCGATCCGCGAGCGGCGGGAGCAGTTGCACGCCTTGGCGTCCGTCGAAGAAGGCCGGTGTTCCGGTGACCATCAGGTACAGGCCGGGGAAGCGGCCTTTGTCGATCTCGTCGATCAACTGGCGCAGGGCGTTGAGCGCCTTGGCCCGCGCATCACTGCGGACCCGTTGCAGGGTCTCGACCTCGTCCAGCACCAGTAGCAGCCCGGGGTGTCCCGCGTCGCGTAGCACGGTGAGCAGCCCTTGCAGGAAACCCAGGGCCTGGAAGTGGTCGATGTCGCCCTTGACGGCGGCGGCGCGCTTCGCGGACGAGGCCACGTGGGGCTGCCCGGCCAGCCACGCGGCCAAGCCGTCGGCGGTGTCCGTGTCGCCCTCGGCCACCGCTCGGCGGTAGCCGCGCAGGCCCGCTGCGTAGCCGGGGGTGGTCCGGGCCAGTCCGCCCAGCCTCAGCTCCACCAGGTCGTCCACCGCCGAGCCCAGGCGCTGCGCGTCGGACGCGTCGACCTCGCCCTCGGCCAGCACGTCCTCTTCCAGCGCGAACAGCCAGCTGTCCAGCACGGCGCGGAACGCACTGGGTGGTGCGGCGGCCGTCGTCAAGTTCTCGCACAGGCGCCGGTACACGGTTTCCAGCCGGTGCAGCGGTGTCTCGGTCTCCGAGATCTGCACCTCGCTCACCGCCATGCCCGAGGCTTTGGCGCGTTCGGCCAGCCAGCGCGCCAAGAAAGTCTTACCCGCGCCGTACTCGCCGCGCACGGCCTTGAACTCGGCGGCACCCGCCGCGCACGCGGACAACTCCTCGTCCAAGGTGGGTGTCAACCCGTCCAAGCCGACCGCGAACAGGTCCAAGCCGCTTTCCGGCACGGTTCCACGGCGCAGCGCGGCCAACACCGCACGCCTCCGTGCCGGACTGACCGTCGTCATCAGCGCCCCTCGGGAAACTGCTCGTCCAGCAGCTTCTCATTGATCACGAGCGTGCGCCCGCCGTCGATCAGGTCCACGACCGGGAACTGGTCGATGTTCAGCACCCGGCCGAGCGCGGCGACCAGACCGCGGGGATTGCGTCCTGGCGTACCGGCAGCCTGGAGGGCTTCCGCAACCGGCAGTCGGCCGCCGGCTCCGAGCACCGCGTCCACCACGTCGCGGAACACCTCGGCCTTGAGCACCCGGTTGGCTGGCTGCCCGCGGTGGGTGTTGACGAACGTCTCGCCGGCGATCAGCCGGGCACCGCGCGACTCGTCCCGTGCGAACAGGTCCGGCTGGGCGGGTGCGGGCTCTCGCCTGGTCCGGGCCGGCCGGCTGGGCTTGCGCGGTTCCCGGCCCGTCCACCAGTCCGGCTGGCCCTGTGAGTGGACGGCCCAGCCGTCGAGTTCGTCGGTGCCGGGCGGCAACAGCACCACCAGCGGGATGGCGACCTCGGCGAGCGACGCCCCGCCGTGGTAGCCGTGGGACCGGGCTCCGTAGCGGACGGCCTCGGTCGCGGCGAGCACCGCCGTGCCACCATCGACGAGCACTCGTGGCCCCGTCAAGACCACCTCGTCCTCCTGGACCGGGTTTCCCGGCCGCCTCCAGCGGGCCGTGCCGGTCGAGTCGGGGCGGTGGCGCGAGGCGTGTTCCAGCACGTGGCCGTGGTCGCTGGTCAGCACGACGACCCAGCCGTTCTCGGCGGCCCGTTCCAGCAGCGCCGGCAGGTGCGCGACGTCGCGGTAGTCCCATCCCGGGTCGTCGGACTGCCGGCCCCTGGCCAACGCGTCGTCGACGGTGTTCAGCACGACCGCCAGCACCTGGGGTTCCGCCCTCGGGGCGAACTCGGCGTCGAGGTCCGATCCGAGGTCCAGGCCCGAGGTGCCGGCGACCCCGGCCTTGTGCACGACGACGGCCCTGGTGCGAGGTGGCCAGAACGAGTGCTTGGGGAAGGCCCGCCGTTCGGCGTCGGCGTTGCCGCTGGACAGCGAGGCGGTCAGCAGCGACGTGCGGCTGTAAGCCGTTTCGGTCGGGAACGCCGCGAGCACCGCTTCCCGTCCGCCGTCCGCCGACCGCACGACCTCGGTCCAGCCGAGCCTCGGGTTCTCCGCGATCGACCAGGTGATCTCCGCCGCCGCCGCGCCCGACATGCCGTCCACCACGATCAACAGCACTTTGTGCCGGCGCGCGAGCGGGGCGATGACCTCGGGCAGCACGGTCTCCACACCCAGCACGTCGCTCGGCACCGTGTAGGCGGCCTCGGGAAGGGTTGCAGCGAACCGGCTGTCGAGTTCTGCGCGGCGCTTCCCCACCCGGGACGCGATCCGCTCGAACGCCTTGGCGACTTCCGGGGACGACGAGCCGTGGCGGACCCTGATCAGCTCGGCGTCCACCCAGGCCAGGTCTCTCGCGTGCCGCCGCAACGCGTCCGCCGTGGTGGTGACCTCCGGCGGTCGGGATCCCCACCAGCGGTGCAGCCGCACCGCCGCGTGCAGCCTGCGCACCTGTGCGGACTTCTCGTGGGCGTCGTGGTGCGCGCGGACGGCTGCGAGATCGCGGTCGTCGAGAGACTTGGCCGCCCGTTCCAGTCGGGAGGTGAACCCGCTGGGCAGCACACGGCTCACGTAGGCGATGGCCGAACCGTTGAGCTGGGCGAGCAACGTGTCCGCGTGACGGATCCGTGGCCACACGTCCGGGGAGTCGGTGCCGGTGGCGATCTCGACCGCTGCTGCAGCGGCTGCCGCGATCGCCGCACGGCTCGGCCCGTCGGGGCCGAAGCGGGAGTGGGTGAACGCACCGAGCGCGTGTGCTGCGGTCAGGTCGTCCTCCGGGGCGCCGGTCAGCACGTCGGCGACCAGGAGTTCCGCGAGCACGTCGTCGCGCGCTGCGGCCAGCCGCAGCACCACGTCGGCCGCACCGCCCAGCCGCTCCACGAGGTGGGCGGTGATGCCCGAGCGCTCAGCGGGGTCGAGGGCCTGCCAGCGCGTCCGGTTGCTAGCCACGTCCGCTGCCGTGATCAGGGAGGTGAGGTCGAGCGCCGTGGAGTCCACGGACAACCGGGCGCGCACCACGTGCCGGAGGGCGACCTCCCTGCCGAACGACAGCCCCGTGGTGTTCGGCAACTGGCCCGTGCGGGCCAGGTCGACCAGCGCGTCGACCAGCCAGGTGTTCTCCCGACCGCGCAGGCGGGCGTCGAGCTGCCGGACTTTGAGCAGGTCTTGGAGCAGGGTGTACTTGCTGACGTCGTGCAGGTGAGCGCGGTGGAACCGGGCCATGACGGCCTCGCCGAGTTCCCGCTCGCCCCGGTCGGTGAGCACGACGAGCACCTCCTGCCCGGAGCTGCCGTCCGGCGGTGAGGCCAGGGCGTCCAGCACCGACAGCACGGAAGGGCACGGGACGTACCGGACGGGACGGCCTCGGACCTCCCCGGCGCGCGCTCCGTGCCACACGGGCTCGCGGCGGGTGCGCACGCCGATGACGACCCGGCGGCCGGCCGCGTCCGGGTCTCTGTCGAGACCGTCCACGATGTCGGACACCCGGCTGACGACCGCGTTCTCGACAGCGGAGTCGAGGTCTGCCGGCGTCATCGGCGTCCCACGATCCGGTAGGTCACCTCGATGGTCACGTCGGGGTGCTCCTCACCGAACCTCGTCAGCTCCGCCATCACATCGGTCAGCCTGCCGGTCGCCTGGTGCACGCCGTCACCAGGACCAGGTGGGGTCGGGCCCGGTGCCGGAGGTGCCGGCGGCGGGGTCGGGGTCGGTCTGCTGACGAGGGCGATCAGCCTGCGTTTGGCCTGGTCGAGTGCGCGTCGCAGCGAGGTGGCGTGCTCGTTGGCGTTCACGCCCTGCCGCAGCTCGGCCGCGATGTCGGCCGCGGCCGGGTCGTCCAGCACGTCGAAGATCGCCCAGTCCGCGCCGCGCAGCGCCGCGGACACCTCTTCCGCCGTTTCCAGCGAGCGGCTGATCACCATCGGTTCGACGTCGCGCAGGTCGATGGCCGCGATCGCGGCCACCAGCCCGGTCGGATCCGTGACGGTGTGCAGTTCGGTCACCAGGTCGCTCGCGGCCACGGCCGTGGCGTAGCGGCCACGGGGCGCCGACCGGTCCAGGCCCAGACGTGCGCTGTGCTGGTCGAGCAGTTCGACGAGGCCGACGGCCGGCAGGCGCAACTGGTCGACCTTCGCGCGGACCACGCGGGCGAACCGGGCCACCGCCCGAGGCGAGATCACCGTGGTGCGCAGGTCGGTGCCGGTCAGCGCGGCGGCGAGCGCACACGCCCGGTCCCACTGGTCGGGGGTCGGCAGCGCCTGCCGGTAGAGCACCATGTCGTCGGCGACGGCCTCAGGGCTCTCCGGCGGCTCGACCAGGCGTTCGCGGTGTCGCCACGCCCGGTGCGTCAGTTCGGCGAACGTGGCGATGACGAGGTTCTCCACCCGGCGTTCCATGCCCAGGTCGCGCAGCCAGCCGCGCACCACGCGCACCGGCAGGTCGGCGTCCTGCTCGTGTTCTTGCGCGGCTCGCCGCTCCAGCTCATCCGCCCAGTGGCGGCTGAGCACGAACGGTCCGTTGTGCTCCTCGCCGAGCTTGAGCGGGTGGGCGATCCGGCGCAGGGCCTCGCGGTGCGGTCGGTCGACCTCGACCCGGCCTTCCGGGGCGTCGGCGGCGCGTCGGACGATGGTGAGCGTCGTGCGCAGGTCCGCGTCCCGGACGAGCTCACCCTTGCGCTGGGGGTCGAAGTCGGGGTGGTCCGGGTAGGTCATCGAGTGCACCTGGTCGACGAGCGACTTGAGCGCGTCGGCGAACGAGCGGCCGGCGTCAACCCGGGGCGTCACGGTGGCGTCGAGGCTGACCAGGTGGTCGTGCCAGTCCTGGACGATCTCCTCCTTCGGCCTGGTGACCAGGCCGTAGGCGTTCTTGAGCGCTTCACGCAGCTCCGAGTGCAACGACGTCCGCAGGTTGCCCAGCAGGTCCCGGGCGCGTTGCCGGTCCTCCGCCCCGATCGTGCGGGTGTGCTCCTCCAACCTGGTCCGGTCCTGGAGCAGGTACTCGACCTTGATCAACCGGCCGAGCTTGTCCAGCACGTCCGAGGTGAAGAAACCGGGCAGCCACGCCACGGCGGACCGGTTGCCCTTCTCTTCGCGCAGCCGGACCACCCGCTGGTAGTCGTCCGCCGCCGAGTGGCGGTCGGCGTCGAACGGGTAGTCCAACAGCACGCGCCAGCGGTCGTCGTAGGACGGCTCGAACAGGTCGTCCCGCATGTCCTGCTGGTCCCGGACGTTGCCGTAGACGATTTCCAGCGTCCGCCTGCTGCCCCGCCACGCCACCGGGTGCTCGATCGGGGTGGTCCCGGTGTCGGTGACACCCAGCTCGGCGAACAGCAGTTCCCGCACGAGCCTGCGGCGGGCCGGCTGCTGGTCGAGCGTCGTGACCCGCTCCAGGATGGCGTTCACGTTGACGCCGACCAGGTTCAGCCGCACGCTCGGGTCCGCGCCCTCACCCAGCTGGAGTTCGGCGACCCGGCTGGCCCAGCTGCGCAGCCTGCGCACCACCTCGGCGACTTCCTGACCCGGGATGGGAGTGGTGATCGTCCCGTGGTTCAGCGCGGCCAGCCGGCGGGCGGTCAGGTCGCGCAGTGCGTCCACGTCGGGGGCGAGCGCCGCCAAGAGCAGGGTCTTCACCAAGCGGTCGTCGCTGCGGAAGGCCCGGAGGACTCCGGCGTCGGCTTCGGCCTGTCCGGCGACCTGCTCCTCGCGCAGGTCGCGGTCCCTCAGCAGCATCGGTCGCAGGGTGCGCTGGTAGAGCAGCCTGGCTTCGTCGAACTCGTGCTTGAGCTGTTCGGTGAACGGCTGGTCCGCACCGTCCGCGACGGCGTCGAACAGGTCACCCAGCGGGACCAGCTGCCCGAGCTTGATGTCGTCGCGCCGGTTGACCAGGATCTGCCGCATCAGCAGCAGCGCCGTGCGTTCCCGCTGCAGGGCCGACGACACGTGCACGAGGGTGTCCATGAAAGCCGGGCTGAACGGGTAGGTGCGCTCGAACGAGTCACCGTCCCCGCTGCCCAACAGCACGTCCCGCACCGACCCGGGCAGTGCCCCGGTGCGCTGGAACGCCTGCCGGACCTGCTCCTCACCGCCGGGCAGCCTGCGCAGCACCCGCTCCCGCGCGATCACCGGCAGGTTGCGGTCCTCCAGCGTGATCCGCTCGATGCGGCCGTCCCAGTGGTTGAGGCGGTCGTGGAAGGACTGGAGCTCCGCGCCGGTGCGCTCCGCGCCGATGCCGAGTTCCCGCAGGTCGCGCTGACGCGCGATGAAGCTGATGATCGGCGCGGGCCGGTGCGCGTCGCCGGCTTCGACCAGCTTGGCGACCTTCTCGGTCTCCCGGCTGATGAACGCCTGGTCGCCGATCTTGCCCGCGAGCCACAACACCAGCTCGTCCAGGAACAGCACGATGCCGTCGTAGCCCAGCGACTTGGCGTGCCGGCTGATCTCCGCCAGGCCCTGGTCCAAGGGCTTGAACGCGCTGGCCGCGCCGCGCACCGAGTCGACGTAGTTCGGGAAGTACGCCTGCACGACCTTGGTGATCAGGTCGTTGGAGGCGGCGCTGTCGATCGGCGCGTCGAACCCCTCGTCCAGCTTCTCCGGGGTCATCGCCGCGCCCAGGTCGCCCCAGCCGGTGTCGGCGTCGTTCGGGAACCCGGAGAGGAACTGCTCGTCACCGAGCTTCTCCCGCAGCTTCCGCGCGTCATCCAAGAGTCCCTGTGCCCGGTAGACCTGGGGGATGGGAGCTTTCGGCTCGTGCCGGCGGACGTGGTCGACGTAGCCGCCGAGGATGGCGGCTTCCAGGCTCTCCGAGCCGGTGAGGTGGTAGGGCACGAGGAGGAAGCGCTTGTCACCCAGCCAGCGGTGCCGGGTCGTGACCTCCGCCAGGTCGGGTCGGTCCAGCGCCCGGGGGTCGCCGTCGAGCAGGGCGTGCAGGACCGCCATGAAGTGGCTCTTGCCCGAACCGAACGAACCGTGCAGGTAGGCGGCTTTGGAGCTGTGCTCGTCCAGCGCCGACTTGATCAGCTTCAGGGCCTCGCCGTAGGCCACCCTCAACTGCGGGGTGACCACATAACTGCGGAGCGCGTCGTCGCGCTTGGTGTCGACACCCTCGGTGAGCTTGAGGACGAAGTCGCCCCGGTGGACGCCTTCCGGGATGTCGATGAGTTCACGCAGCAGCGGCGCGGTACCCGACGCGGCGGTGGTCACGCTGTGGATCCCCCTGGTTCGTTCGGTGGCGAAACCGACGGTAGCCGTTCACCGTAGCGTTCCGCCCACCGGTCCACGGCCATCGCACTGTCGATATGGGACCGTCGGCAAGGACCGTTTCACAGAGTCACCCGATCGGCGTAGAAGGGCGGAGCGTGGTGCGCCCTGCGGCGAACGCCACGCTTCCGAGCCCGATCACTACCAGCAGGAGCAGGAGGTAGACCCAGTTGGCCGGGGAGATGGGGCCGAACCCGCCGTTCGACGCGAGGCTGATGCCGGAGAGCCTGGCCGCGGCGGCCAGGCCAGAGGACAGCAGGGTGCACGCCCACAGCACCGCAAGCCCTCGACGGGCCTTGCGGGCACCAGCCAGATCGAGGTGCTCGCTCCGGACGTGCACCCGGGCGTTCACCAGCACAGCACCTGCCGAGACGAGTGGGAGGACGCTGCTCGCCCCGAAGATCCACGCTGTGGCGTCCAAGGCATTGCGAGGGGTGCGGAGGCTGAGCCCGACCGCCACCAGCAGCAGCGCCAGGACCACGGCCGCCGCGATGACCACCACGCCGAGCCGGGTGCAGGACGTGCGCATCTCCTGCGCGCGTGACGGGGAGAGCCGGTGCCAGGTCGGGCCGGTCACGACCCGGGCTGCCAATCGGACGGGTCGCCGTCCGCGGCGCTCGCGTCGGAGATGGCGCTGCCATCCGGGGTGGACCAGGTGGTGCCGAGGTCGTGGACCTTCTGCCGGATGGCCGCCTGTTCCATCTCCACGGTGTTCGTGTGCGACTCCATCGTCATGACGGCGGTGACGATCAGGCCGAGTGACACCGACACGACCGTGGTCAGCGCGCCGATGGCTGCCGGGATGCCGACGATCGTGCACGCCAGCGCGATCGCACCGACCGCGCCGACGAGGAACACCGTGAAGGCCAACTTGATCGCGAGCCAGAAACTGTCGATCGCGTTGGCCAGGCCGGCCAGCGAGGTGCGGACCTGGTTCGCCACGTCTTTGATCGAGTTCAGACCGGCGACCTGCGCGGGGATTGCGTCGCGGTAGGCGCGGGACGCGCGACCCTCCCACTCCGCAGTCGTGCGGAGCTTGTCCAGGCCGAGCGTGCCGGCGATGTCGCCGAGCACGTTCCCGACCTCCGAGACCCACTTCTCGCCCACCTGCTTGAGCCGTTCCGAATCGCCCGGCTGGTCCCACAGCAGCCTGACGCGTTCCCAGAACTCCCGAGCCAGGTCCGCCAGTGCGCTCATCCCGCGCTGGATGGGTGATACGAGGTGCTCGAAGCCGACCGGGACCCAGCTGAGCACACCGTTCACCTGCTCGAAGAACTCGCGGATCCGCGCGTCGATGTCCCGTGACTGCTGGTTGGCCTGCGCCGCTAACTCGTTCACGGTGTCCTCACTCGGTGATCTTGTCCAGCGCGTGCATGGTCTCTTCGTCCTCGCGTTCGTACGTGTCGGCGGCGGCTCGCAGCTGGTCGCTGATCAGGAGGAACGTGGCCGAAGCCTGGGCGAGCAGGCTCTCCACCGTGCGGCGGGCGTCGTCATAGGTGCGGTCCAACCCGGCGTCCACGGCCCACTTCGAGATGTCCGCTCCGGTGAGCGCGAAACCGTCGATCGCCGCGCGCGGACCGTCCACGCGGTCGGCCGCCGATTCCCATGCCCGGGCGTCGAACCGCATGGCTTCGAGGGCGACAGCGATATCGGTCATGACGACAGCCCCAATCCGCGCAATAGGGTGTTCGGGTCGCGCGCCAGCGCGTTGAGTTCGGCGATCGCCGGGCTGTCGGGACCTGCGGCGAGGTGCGCGGGCACACTGCGGGCGCGCAGCGCGACGAGCACTTCCCTCAGCTCGGCGATCAACTCGGAATCGCGTGCCTGGTTGGCCCACTGCGGGTCCACCCGCAGGGCCGTGACCCGGCCGCCGTGAGACGTGCCGTGCACGTGACCGCCCCGGCTTTCGATCGACACCGGACCTGTCGCCTCGGCGAGGCGACGCGTGAACGCGGTGAGGTCGGCCGCGACCTCGTCGAGCAGCCGCACGGCGTCCTGGCGGGTGATGGGCCGGTGCGGCGGAGGTGCCGGCGTAGCAGGGGTTTCGGGTGGCTGCTCGACCTGCTTGGCCAAGGCGCGCATCGTCGCCTCGTTCGCTGCGGCCAACGCGGCGTCACCGAGCCGACGCGGGTCCACCAGTCGCCGCCACCCCGAGTCGAGCAGGACCTCGTGGATGTCGGCGGACTCGTCCACGGTGACGGTCACGCCGTCCGCGTGGCCGCTGAGCGGTTCTGCCGGGCGTGAGGCCGTCGGTGGTGGCGGACGGTCGTTCTCGTCGTCCTCCTCGAATCCCAAGCGGAGAACCTCGCCCACACTTCCCCCTGCTGTCGCGTCGAGTAGTCGTTCGACTGCTGACTGTATCGACGGCAGGGGGAGGAGCGCAGCGTTATCGGGCGGAAGGCAGTTCGTAGCGGGTTCCCCGGCGCTGACCGGTTTGGATCAGGTCCCCGCGTTCCACGAGCTGCTTGAGCAGCTCGCGGGCCAGCGTCGGGGACAAGCCGGTGACCTCGGCGGTCTGGGGAGTCGTCAGCGGACCGCTCGCGGCGAAGTCCAGCACCGCGGTGAACTGCTCGGCGGTGAACGCCCTGTCCACCTTGGTCTGCCCGGTCTGCTTGGCGATGGGCCGGCGGGTGCTGCGACGTGGAAGTGGCGAGACGTCGACCTTGGTCGCGGGCCGCCACGTCGCCAGGTCGCTGCGGGCGATGCCGGACTCACCGAGTTGGTTCTCGAGGAAGCCCTCGTAGATCACGTAGGGGGATTCGCCGAAGACCGGGTCCACGTCGCCGTGCCACTGCTTCACCCAGGGCAGCACCTCGTGCAGCCCGGCGAGGAGTGGCGCGAGGCGGTCGCGGTCCCAGCCCTCCTCGGTGTGGCGGTGGCTGATCAGCACCGCGAGCGCGTGCGCCTGCTCGCGGTGGTCCCAGCCCGCCCAGCCGAGCAGGAGGCTGCCGTCGCCGTCCCGCGTCGCGCCCGGGTAGGAGACGAAGCGCTCCTTCGGGACGTCGAGCTTGCCCCGGTGCCGCCAGTAGGAGTTGCGGAGGAAGTCGCCGGAACCGTACTTGGGCGGCACCGGGATCGTGCCGAGTCGGGTCTCGACCTCCTTGCGGACGATCGGGTCCGTGACCTCCTTGCCGAGTTCGGCGGCGATCTCGTCCTCTTGGCGCTGGAGGTCCCAGACGTGCTCCCAGTCGGCGCGCTTGCGGAGACCGGCGGGCTTGTACCGCAGGACGGGGAGGAAGGGGACGTGCTCTTCGTCGACAAGAGCGGCGACGACCTCGGCGAGGTCGACATCCTGGTTGCCGAGCGCATCGGCGGCCCAGATGCGCGCCACATCGGTGAAGGCGGTATCGAGGCGGAGCAGGTCGGTCAGCTCGGAGACGGAGCGCATGGTCGGCTGCTCGGCGCCGTTGACGTCCTCGGCGTACCACAGGTGCCGGGATTCGAGGTGGTCTTGCAGCCACTCGCGGAGGGCGCGTTCCTGCTGCTTGTCCCACGGTTCCACGGACCAGCGGCGCTTGCACTCGGGACGTTCGATGAGCGCGATGTCACGACGCTTGTAGATCAGGTCGATACGTGCCTCGACCACGCGGCGGTAGTCGTCGGGCCAGTGGGTGGGAAGTTCGGTGATCGGGGTGGAGTTGTGGCGGGCAAACCACTGGGTGTCGGTCTCGCCGGCGGCGACGGAGCGCGCCAGGACGATTTCGAACGCCCGTTCGCCGAGGTTGAGGGCGGGGACGGTGGAGGGGTCTGGGATGACGACCTGGGCGGCTTCGGCTTCGGAGAGCAGGCCGTAGCGCTGGTAGACGTCCCAGTCGAGTTCTTCCTGCTCGGCGATCATGCGGGAGCGGAAGGTCGTGTAGTCGTCGTGGGCTTGGAAGAGGAGGTCGCGGGAGGGGGTTTCGGTTTTGGCGACGGCTTGGGGAGTGCTGTCGCTGAGTTGCCGGGCGAGCGTGTCGAGGCGTCGTGCCCGATCGAGCGGTAGGTCGACGGGCAGTGGGAACTGCTCCAACTTGGTGCTGCTGAATTGGTAGAAACGTTCCCACGCCTGAGACTTGAACCCTTCGTTCACTCCTTGACTTCCCTTATCGTGACTCACTTCCTTCAGCCAGAAACAGGCGAGAGAAGTGTTAAGGGTGCCGAGTGTGGCGAGGTAATTATCTTCGTCGTGTATCTTAAGCTTGATCAGAGGTGCTGTCTGCTTGTAAACACTCCCTCCGTGGTCGAGCAGGAAGTGATTATGGGTGGCTACTTCAGCAAACGCTATGGAGAGGGGGGTGGCAATCTTCAGCGGATATAGCTCTCGGAATTCCCACCATTTGAGCTTCGCTATCTCGTCAATAAAGACTCCGAATCTTTTGCGGTGCCTCAAGTTCGTTCGGCTTGCCCACAGGTATTTGATCAGAGGGTAGACGAGGGTGGCATCTTTGCGCTTCAGTTCTTCAGTGTACATCCAGGGAACGTATGACGAAGGCGTGCAAATCCAGTCGCGGACCGAGTCGCCTTTTGCGAATTTTCTAACCGGTGCTACCCTGACGCGATTGAACTGCTGCCTGGCCCCTTCGAATGCCTCGTCTTCTCCGGTGATAGCCGCAAAACCGATTGATTCTGCAATGTCGGCCAGATTTATATTTGTGGAATGCTGTATAGCTTCCTTCAGTATGTTCGCTCCGCCGCCGCTAAGCGACCATGGGTGGAGGTGAAGAGCAGCGCGGGCGAAGTCGGTGACGCTGACCCAGTCCGACTCGCTGCCCACCTGCTCGATCTGATTGGCGATCGCCGTCCACACGATGCCGTTCGCCGGGTCCGCCGGCTGCGAAGGCTCACCACGGATGCCGAGCACCGCTCGTACTGGCTGGCTCCGGTCCGGGGTGCGGCGGCGGCCGACCAGGATCACCGTGGGCGTCCCATGACCGGGGATGAAGGCACCGGACGTGTCGATCACGTGGGTCAGGTCGACCGTCGGGAAGAATTCCTTGATCAGCTTGGTGCCGAACTCGCGTTTCATGAAGCCGTTCGACGTGATCTGGCCGACGTACCCCGACCCCCGGCGGTCCGAGCCGGCCCTGCGGGCCAGGTCGAAGAAGCGCTGTGCGAACGGCACGGTCAGCTGGAACTGCCGGTGGCACGCCGAGTAGTACCGGCGGTATTCGGCGTTCAGCTTCGCGTCGCTCACCGTGATGTACGGCGGGTTGCCGACGACCACGTGGTACGAACCTTCGTCCAGCAGCGTCGGGTAGTCCTCGACGTCCTCGGACTCCAGTTTGATCCCCACGAACTGGTCGAGCCCGGCCAACGTGCCGCTCTTCTTCGCCAGCAACGAATCTCCGATGGCGACGGTGACCGCCCAGCGCTGACCCGCCGCCTGGTCGATCGTCCGCACGCCCGCCAGTCGCCATGCGGCCAACGTCAACCGGAACCGCGCGATGGCCACCGCGTAGGGGTTGATGTCGACGCCGTGCACCGAGTCCAGCGCCTTGCGGGCGATCTCGGTGTCGCTCAGGTTGAGGTCCTGTTCCCGCCACGCCTTCGCCAACCGCTCGAACGCGCCGAGCAGGAAGTGGCCGGAGCCGCACGTCGGGTCGATCAGCCGGAAGCCCTCCAGCCCGAACTCGTCCAGGGCCGGGGTCAGCGTGTAGTCGAGGATGAACTCCTCGACGAAGTCCGGCGTCTGGAGCAGCGCGTACTTGTCCTTCGCGGCCTGTGACATGTCCTGGTACAGGTCACCCAGGAAACGCGTGTCCCACGTGTCGTCGCGGAACTCGTGCACCAGCGAGCCGTCCGGCCTGCGCGTGCGCCAGAAGCCGATCAACGCCTTCGCGCCGTCGTGGGACATCGGGATGAGGTACGCGGGGTTGTGCTTGCGGTCGAACAGTGCCTCGCCCGCATCGCTGCGACGCAGCGAGTCGAAGGTCTGCTCGACCCAGTCCGCGTCGGTGGCGTGCGGTTGCTGCCGGAAGAACGCGCCCTGCGCGTCCTCCGCCTCCGCCAAGCGGTCGCCCGGGCCCGACAGCATCGGGCGGACGAGGTTGTTGTCCTCGCTCCACCGCACGAACACGGTGCCGAGCACCCATGCGACGGCTGCCTGGGTGACCTGCTCGCCGATGAACGTGCCCAACGTCGCCGATGTCAGCGCTGCCTCGTGTCGCGCCGTGAGGTCGGCCAGGACCCCGGGCTCGCGGTCGACCTGTTCGCGGAGGTCGTTCTCCAGGATCAGCACCTGCTTCTGCAGGTCTGCCAGCAGCACGGAGCGATCGAGATAGGGCGTCGTCACGAGGAGCCAGAGTAGGGGAGCGGGGTGGGCCGGGTGCCGGAACCACCCCGCAGTCCGCTCAGTCCCTCTTGAGCGACCGTACGAACGCGCGGAAGGCCGGCGCAGAGATCACGATGTGGCCCGAATCCGGGTGCTTCGAGTCCCGCAAACCGGTTGCCGGCCCGGGTGACACCTCCACGCAGTTGCTGTCATTCCCGCTGTAGCTGCTCTTCCGCCATTCGGACGCGGTCATCGGAGTTCCTCCTCGCTCGCGGTGAACTCGCGCGCGATGGACGACATCAGGTCGACTGAGCCGGCCTCGTCCAGCGCCACGGTCGTCAGCTTCTCAACTGTCAGCCTATAGAGCGCGACCAGTGCCGGGTCGTCCAAGAACAAGCCGGTTGTCCGATCTTCGACGTGCACTACCGGTCGGTCGGCCGGGAAATCGAGGATGACGAACTGGCCCAGCAGGCCGGCGTGCCCGGCCACCGCCGCCGGGATCACCCGGACGGAGGTGTTCGGGCGCTCGGACAGATCGGCCAGGTGGCGCAGTTGCCGTGCCATCACCTTCGGGCCGCCGATCGGCAGGCGGAGCGCGGCCTCGGTGAGGATCAGGTTGACGGCGGGTGGCGTGCTGCGGGCCAGGATGGCCTGGCGGGCCATCCTCCTCCCCACCCGGACCTCGATGCTCGGCTCACCCTCGTCCACCTGGATGGCGGAGATGATCGCGTGCGCGTACTCCGGTGTCTGCGCGAGCCCCGGGACGAGCATCAGTTCGAAGTCGGTGATGACGCTTGCCCGGGTCTCGAAGTTCAGGTAGGTGCGGCTCTGCACCGTCGGGTTGGCGGCCTCGACCAGGCCCGAGCCGTCACCGCCGCGAGCGCGGTCCAAGAGCCTGGTGCGAGTCGGGCCGATCACCCCGAGCACGGCCAGGATCGCGGAGACCTCCTCGGGCGTTGCGTCCCGCTTGCCGTTCTCCAGCCGGCTGACCGTGCTGATCGAGACGCCGAGCGCGGTGGCGACGTTTTGCAGGGTCAGCCCGGCGTCCCGGCGCAGCCGTTCGAGTTCGAAGCCGATTCCCCTGGTATTGACCCCGGACTGTTGCTTCACGAGATCTACTCCTTTGCAAGGGTTGAGAAAATATGGGGATGAAATAGTTCTCCGGTCCGGAAATCTCACCCGATGGAATGAGCGTAGCGCCTTGCGCGCGAGAATCGTCGGTGCAACTCTCGAAATCATGAACGGAATAGCGGTGGACGAACTGATCTGTGAACACCTGGCCGTGGTGCTGATCGGCGTCACCGACGGCTCGGACGATCTGGCCCTGGCCGTGGCACGGTCGGAGACCAACCGACTGGTGGAGGCACTGGCCCTGTGCCTGAACGGCCACCCGCTCGACGGCGCGGGTCGCTGCGGGACCTGCGGCACAGCGGACTGCGTGCTGCGCCAGGACATCCGGTCGGTGCTGCGGCCGGTGGGCGACGGTCCGCGCACGTCGGCCGAAGAAGACGTGCTCTGGCTCGCCGCGTACGGTCTCCGCGATGACGCCTGAGAAACCCCTCGGTGAGATGGAGGTGGCGGAACTCCTGGCCAACCAGGTCGACCAGGAGCCCGCCGAACGCGCTCAGCCGGTGGCGGACAGCAGTTCCGACACGGAGTGAACCAGCCGTTGGTGGTCGGCCGGGCTCAGGGTGGACCAGTCCCGACCGTCACCTGACGGGCGTCGGGTGAACTGCCAGCGACCTTCTGCGGTGTCGTAGAACGACACCGCGTACGGACCCCGGACCCGTGGTCCGGGGCTGCCGTTGCGCAGCGGCCGGACCGCCGTGCCGAACTGCCCCATCCGCGTCACACCGCCCAGGACCGAAGCGATCTTCTGCGCGTCGGGACGTGGAACGCCGTTGTCCCGCAGGGCCATCTCCATCCTGGACGCCGACGTGCCGGCGACTGAAGCGGCCTTCTCCAGATCGGCCGCGAGCACGCTGATCGAGCGTGAGCGGGGAGCCTGGTGCGCCGGTAGCAGCGACACCACGGCGTCGGCCAGACCGCTCTCGTCGATCCGGTGCAGGGCCAACGCTTCCGTTGTCAACGTCGCGAGTACGGCGTGCCCGCGCCGGGCCGCTGCAACCGCGCGGACCCGCGGGCCGTCGTCCAGGCGGAGTCGGGCGTCGACCTCCCGGTCGGGGCGGGCCAGCAGTTCCAGCCACCCCGCCAGCCTCGGGTCGAGGTCGCCGCGCTCGACCAGACCCCGTGCGGCCAAACCTCGCCACGCGTCGGCCAGCAGCGTTCGGCGCTCGTCGGAGGTCGCACCGTGCGAGGGGATCGTCAAGATCGTCGGGTACTCGCCCAGCTTCAGGTGCTCCCAGCACAGGTCGAACTCCAGCCGGGACAGGGCGAATCTCACCGGTGGTCGTCCCCGATCACCGGGGGCGCGACGTTCGGCAGGCTCTCCTCGCCCCAGACGTCCGCCAGTTCCTCCAGGTAGGGGGCGGTCTCGTGCTCGATGTCATCCTCACCCCGGCCGCGCTGCGGGGCCCCTGCCACGCCGCCTGCCACCGGCGACACGCCTGCCGCTGCACGAACGTGGCCGCCGGCCGTGCCCGCGCGGGGGGATTGGGTGTCCGGTGCGACGCCCGACGAGTGGCCGGGTCCGAGCGGCTGGCCCGGGGGCGTGGGTGCGCCGCCACCGAACCGGGGCGTGCCTCCGGTGTGCGAGCCGCCTGCGGGCGGGATGTGTGGCGTGCTGCCCGGTGGTCTGCGGTCGCGGGTGTAACGGGGAGCATCAGCGGGCGGACGTGGCGGATTCGGCCGCACGACCTGTTGTTCCCGTCGCCCCGGAGGGCCGGGCAGCGGCCGGTAAGCCGGCGGCTCCCCCGGCGGCGTCGGTCCGGGCGTGGGGAGAGGTGGTGTCGGTGACGGCGTCGGCCGGGGCGCGACTTCGGAGGGAGGCTGGGCCACCGAGGTGTGCACGTCGTCGCCAGACGAGAAGGTCGGCGGCGCAGTGATCTGGGGTTGCGCAGACTGCCGTTGCGAGGCGGAACTCGTGTCCGTCGAACCCAGGTCGGAGAAGCGCGGCGCGTACTGGTCGTGCGCCTCGGGCTGTGCGAAGGTCGGCTCGGCCACCCGAGTGGCGACCTGAGGTGGTGGCACGAACTCGCCGAGTGCGTCGACGGCGGAGGCGGCGTCGTCCCGGTACCCGTTCATCACCCGGACTGCCTGGCGCTTGGCTTCGTTCGCCGCGCTCTCCTGGACGTCCTGGTCGGTCAGCCCGCCGACGAGGTGCTGGAACCCCGCCGGAATGCCCCAGTAGTCGTCGTTGGCGGTGGACGTCACCTGCACCGGTTCCGGCATCGCCGTCTTGGCGCCTCCGTAGTAGGAGGTCTGTGCGGAAAAGGCGTCGTGCGTCTTGACGCCGGCCGTGCGCAGGTCCTCGGCCCACGTCACCAACGGCGCGGAACTCGCGCTGAACTGCTCGCCGGCCGCACCGATCCAGACCGCCCGCGCGTCGCGGATCGCCGACTCCAGGTTCGACTTGGCGTTGCCCATGACCGCCCGGAAGCTGTTCCACGCGTCGTCCACGGTGCGGGCAGCGGAGTGCCCGGGACCGGCGTGGATCTTGTCGTAGAGCGCGCGGTGCGACTGCGCGTCGAAGTTGTGCTCACCGATTCCCATCAGCGGCCCCCTCTCACTTCAGCAGGTTCTGCATCGCGGCCTCGGCCAACCGGCGGGCTCGATCACACGGCTCGGGGAAATTCTCCGGCTTGTCGGTGACCAGGGAGAACCCGGCGGCCAGGTACTGCCCGGCGGCCGTGTCGACCAGCACGTCGCACCGGTTGGGGTTCAGCGTCGTGGTCAAGGTGACGGCCCTGAAGCCCGCGATCGGGTCGATGTCGGCCGGCTTGCCGACGTGGTTGCCCTCCGTCCACACCTCGATGCCGTCCGCCGTGACCGGCACGATCAGGTTGGACGCACCGTTCACCGTCCAAGCGCAGCCGGTTGCCTTGAGCGTCGGCACGTCCAGGGGCTGACCGGGGCGGTCGATGCTGAAGCTCGTCAGCTGTGCGGGTGTCAGCAGGTCGCACGGCTTTCGGCCGTCGAGCGTCACATCGCGAGGCCGGGCGTGGGACGAGGTCGGCGTGGACGACGTGGTGGCTGTCGTTGCGGTCGGGTCGGGCCGGGGTGTGCCGCCCTCACCTGAACAGGAGCCGAGCACGAGCACGCACGCGAGAGCCGGTACCGCGAACAGAGATCGTCGCATGGTGGTCAGAGCCCTCGGTTCCGCTCATGCATGACATCGGTGTTGACGTCTTCCACCAGTCGATATGTTCGCGCGGCGCTTTCGAGCTGTTCGATGTTGCGGGTGAGTTCGACCAGGAACAACCTGGTGACCTCGACGGCAACCGCTGCGTTGCCCACGAAAGTGCCTGCGGCATCCACGGACACTTCGTCGGTCGCCACCGCCGTCTGGCCGATGAGACTCCACTCTTCCCGGGTGAGGAAGTCCTGCACCTCGTCCCGGACCTCTTCGTACTTGGCCTTCAGCGCCAGGACCTGGTCCGGTGCGACCTGCATGGCCACCGGGGCGGCGGCTGGAGCGCCCGCTCCGCCGCCGCCGTCCGCCACGAACGGCATGATCCCCTCTTCCTGCGCCGGTCACGTAGTGCTCAGCAGTTGTCGCTGTGCGTGTGCACGAGCGGGCGCGCAGGAGTCACGTGCCAGAGCGGCACGTGACTCTCAGCCCGCTTGCGGGTGCAGTATTCCGGTCGGCGGCCAAGGAGATCGGGCGATGATCCATTCCTCCGGTGAATTCACCCTGATGACGTAACCATTGATGTGAGGGGCCTTCGTCTCGTCTTCCGCCGGGCACAGCAGCACCACCGTGTCCGGACCGGCCGGGCCACCCGCCGTCCGGCCGTAGCGTGCGCGGTCGCAGAGCTTCTCCAGCAGCGCCTGGGCGGCCGGGTAACGACCCAGCGGCGTCAGACCGTCCAGCGCCAGCACGTGGCGGCCCGTCCAGTCCGCTTCCAGCCGCTGGCACGCCTGCTCCACCACCCGGTGGAGGTTGAGTTGGTCGTTGCTGCCCGCCTCCGCCGCGTCCGCGCGCAACACCCGGTCGAAGTCCGGGATGCGCAACTCCCGGGCGACCTCGCGCAGAGCGGCCACGAACGCGGTCGTCGCGTCCACCACGGGCAAGCCGAGGGCGAGTTCCACCGCAGCCCGGGCACGAGCCCACCGCTTGAGCCGGACGGTGACGACGCGGATGCCGCCACGCCGGGCGACGTCGGCCAACCGCGCGTCCACGTCCCCTGCGGCCGTGCCCTCGACCAGGGGGCGGCTCACCGAGCCCGTGGACGACGTCAGGTCCGGTGTGACGGCGGTGAGCCGGGGCTCGGGCGGACCGAATCGCTCGCCGTCCCACCGCACCGAGAAACCTGCTTCGACCAGCAACTCCTTCAGCGCCCGCCCGGTCGGCAGCCGGTCGAGGCCGGGGAACCGGTTGTCGACCCGCCGCTGCACCGCTTCAGCGCTCAGACCGTCCGCCGGCAACCCGGCACCGGCCTGTGACAGGCGCAAGGCCCGCACCGCCGGCAGGTCACGCGGGTACAGCTCCATGCGCACGTTGGACAGAACCGCCCCGGACCCCGCCGCGGCCAAGCGCACCAGCCGCTTCTCGTCGAACGCCTCACCGAACCGCTCCCCGCACGCGGCCAGTTCGCGCACCACGGCGGTCGGCGTGGGCAGGGGGTCCTGCGCGGCGAGAGCGGTCGCCGCGTCCGCCAGAGCGGTGGCCAGGCCGAGCAACGCCTCGTCCGACGGCGTCTCGACCGGCTCGTCCTGGCCGACCTGCAACGCCACCAGCAGGCGGTCGTGGTGCCTGCGCAGCACCAGCCTCCTCTCCTCCCGGATCGAGTCCACCTCGTAGACGGCGCGGAGCACCGCGTACGCGTACGCGGTGCGCAACCCGGGGTCCGTCATGTCGGCGAAGCCGTGCTGGGCGAGCAGCAGCTCGGCGAGTTCCTCTGCGGCGGCCACCCGGCGCAACGACGTCAGCGCGTCGACCACCTCGTCGAGCACGCCTTCCAGCACATCCAGCTCCGACCACGCCTTGCGGCGAGCGGTCAGCACCTGGGCAATGCGCCCCGGCGTCACGTTCGTGCGGTCGGCCACCGCCCGGTTGGTCGGCCACCGGGTGGCGGGCAGCGTTCCGTCCGTGTCCGGCAGTCCCAGCAGCAAGCGGCTGATCGCGGCCTGCGTGTCGTTGCGTCGCTTGGCCGTCGGCAGCAGCAGCGGGACGAGTGCGTCGAGCGGGAGGCGGGCGGGATCCCCGACCTCCGGCAGCGGCAGCGGGCGCATCGCGCTCGGGTCGGACACCAACCGGGTGCGCCACGCGGAAATCCGGTCGAGCAGTTCGGTCCGCGTCTTCCGGCTCAGCCCGCGCGCTCGGCGCACCTCGTTCAGCCGCAGGTCCAGCAGGTCGCCGACCGTGTTCGCGCCCAGCCTGTTCGCCACGGCCACCGCGCGCAAGGTCAAGCCGGCCGCGTCGAGCGCGGTGTCCAGACCCGCCCGTTCGGCGGCTTCCTGCCGCAGCTCGGCCGGGTCGTCCGAACCGGACGACGAGATCGCGGCGGGACCGGTCTCGTCCAGCGCGGTGAACACCTGCCGCCACGCCTCGCGCATCTGCGAGGCGGAGGTGAACCGCTGCTCGGCGTCGCGGTGCAGCGCCTTGCCGAAGAAGGTTCGCAGCGGCTCGCGGAGGCCGGCTTCGAACAGCTCGCTCGCGATCGTGGCCGGGTGGCCGTGGAACTTCGGGTTGGTGCCGTCGTCACCCCACGTCGGCAGTTCCAGGCTGGCCATCTCGTGCAGCGTGACGGCTGCGGCGTACCGCTCGCCGTGTGCGTCGTAGCCCGGCCGCCGGTCGGTGCCGAGGAACGGGTCCAGGTAGCCGCGCGTACCCGCCTGCACGTCGTTCGGCGGTGCGCCCGCCAACGAGAAGTCGAACAGCACCAGGGCCTGCCCGGTCTTCGGGTGACTGCGCAGGCCGAGGTTGTCCGGCTTGATGTCGCGGTGCACGACACCCTTGCGCTCCAGGTAGGACAGCGCGTCGAGCAGTTGGTCCCCGAGCAGTTGGAGCTTGTCCGGCAACAGGGCGCCCTCGTCGCGCAGCACCTGGGCCAGCGAGCGCTCCCCGGCGTAGTCGATCTCGATCGCGTGCCGGCTGCCGAGGGGGAACAGGCTCCGGCGCAGCACGACGATGTGGTCGTGGCGCAGGTGCTCCAGCGAGTGCGCTTCGTCGACCAGCCGGTCTTCCGCCTCGGCCGACCGGGACACCTTCACGACGGTGTCGATGCCGTCGTGGTCGACCAAGTACGCACGGGCGGTCGCGCCGGTCCCCAGCACCTTGCGCACCACGTAGTCGGAGTCCGCGAGGCGCTGGCCGAGGCCGGCGTCCCACGGGTCCTCCCGTTCGGTGCCGGTGACGTCGATCCGGGTGGCGTCGGCCAACTCCTCCAGGAACAGCGCGAGGTCGGGGAACCTGTCGGCCACCACGGGGGTGGTGGCCAGCGCGATCACCGCGTCCAGGTCGTCGGGGATGCTGTCGTCGGCGGCTTGAGGGTGCAGGCCGTCGTGGCCCTGGGCCCGGTCGGCGGGCGCGGCGGGGGCCTGCCCGGTCAGCACCAGGTAAGCGATGGCCCCGACGCCGAAGACGTCGATCGCGACCGTGCCGTCCGGGTCGTCGGTGAAGTCCGGGGCGAGGTAGGGCGTCGCCGCGGACTCGATGTGCGCGGCGGCACCGCTGCTGGGGCGCAGGCGGTGACCGGTGGTCGGCCCGGACAGTCCCCGTGCGGCTGCCTGCCACTCGCCCACCTGGAGTTGCGGCCGGAGCCAGTCACCACCGGTCGGCTGGACGATCACCGCGCGCGGTGACAACGCCCGGTGCACCAGCCTGCGCTCGTGGGCGTAGTTCACCGCCTCGGCGAGCTGTCGCACCAGGTCCAGGCGGGTCGGCAGGTCGAGCGCAGCGTGGTGCTGCGCGATGTAGTGGTCCAACCGGATCGCCTCCGGTTGCTGCTCCAGCAGCAGCGCCGGCCCCAACTCGTGCGCGACGAAGTCGACCGGTCGCAGCAGGCCGGGGTGCCGGATGCCCTGGCAGGCCCGGAACTCGCGCTCCGCCGCAGCCCGGATCGACTCGCGCTTGTCCCGGTCAGCCTCGCGCTCGTAGAGGTAGATCCGCACCCGGCGGTACTCGCCAGGCATGTCCTCCCGGGTCGCGTGGTGGTCCTGCCAGGTGGGGCCGCTCTCGTAGGGGCGCGGCTCGATCTGCCACGCGCCGACGGTGACGCTGCGCCGCGTCGGGTGGATGCCGATGCTCCGGAGCAGGCGGGGCAGCGCGATGAAGAACTCCGGTGGCACGGGCGAGCGGCTGACCTGGCCGGTGAGCAGGTCCGAGCCGATCCTCGCCAGGGGCGTGCCGTGCTCGGGGCCGTAGACCCCGTGCCGCTGCGACTCGCTCAGGCGGCAGTCCAGCCCCGCCTCGGACAGGAACACCGCCGCGGCGACGTACGGCACGTGCACCCCGTCCCGGCGCGCGGCCTGGAGCAGGAGGCTCTTCAGCTCCATGGCCTTCTGGTTCGCCAGTGCCAACGGGTTGTCGAACGTGCGCACCCGACCGTTGGGGCGGTGCTGCACCCAGATGTTGTTCTGGTTGGTCAGCTTGCCCTGGAGGCTCTTGATCTCGATCAGGTGCAGCCCGCTCGGTGTGGTGACCAGCAGGTCGACTTCACGGACGTGCCCGTGCTGGGAGGTGAAGGTGAAGTTCGACCACGCTTCGAACGGGTGGCGGTCCGGGAGCAGTTCGCGGACCTGACGCAGTGCGGCGCGCTCGTGGCCGAACGCCGACTGCGTGATCTCGTGCCACCGCTTCGAATTTTCATCCACTTGGGCTTCGCGCCTCCCTGCCCGCCGATCAGTCCGGCCCATCGTGCCAGGTCCGCGCTCGAACCGGGTCCGTCATCCGAACGGAGGAGGCACAGAGACCCACCGAGCTCGTGCACCTGACCACCGGGGCCGGGCACTTACTCCTGCTGGGTATGCCGAGTCCGACCTCACGGGCCCCAGACCTGGATCGCGCGGACCACGAACGGGGCGTCGGGGACGTAGGTGCCCTTGCCCGGGTAGGTGGTGAACTCCGCCTCGGTGGAGCAGGTGGCCCCTTGGAACACCGAGGCGTCGCGGGTCAGGTTGTTCACGAACGAGCGGGCCACCAGGTCGTCCTTCAGGGGGATGCACTCGTTCGGGTTGGCCGTTTCCAGGTCCAGGCGTTGCAGCGCGCCCGTGTAGTTCGTGCCCGACCACGCGCAGAACTCGCCCCGGTCGCAGGTGGGGGCCGGTTGTTGGGCTGTGGCGGTGCCGCTGGAGACCAGGGCGGCGGTCGTGATCGTCAAGGCGGTCAGCAGGCTCTTCGTCATCGCCGGGCACCTCCGACCCGAATTGTGGGGCGGACCGCCGGGATCGGCTACTCGGGGGCCAGCCGCGCGGCCAGCGCCTTCGCGTCGCGCGGGGCCATCGCCTTGGCGTCGTTGTCGAAGTACGCGTACACGTCGCGGGTCTGCGACCAGGCGCGGATCTTCGCAGCCCACCGGTCCAGGGACTCGTCGGTGTAGCCGCTGGTGTACAGCTCCTCGTCGCCGTGCAGGCGGACGTAGGCGAAGTCGGCGGTGACGGCGTCCAGCTCGATGAACGTCCGCGCCGTGTCCGCGACGACCGACGCGATGCCGTGCTCCTCCAGCAGCGGGAGGAAGCGCGGGTCGCGGAAGGAGTCGTGGCGGACCTCCAGCGCGTGCCTGAGCGGCCTGCCGTCGTGCGCGCGGGGCAGGACCGCGAAGAAGTCGGCGAGCAGGGCCGGGTCGAACCGGAGGGTCGGCGGGAGCTGCCAGAGGAACGGGCCCAGCTTCGGGCCCAGGGTCAGCACCCCCGACTCCAGGAAGCGGGACAGGGCGTCGTGGGGGTCGCGCAGGCGCTTCATGTGGGTGATGAACCGGCTGCCCTTGATGGCGAACACGAAGTCGTCCGGGGTCTGCGCGGACCACTTCCGGAAGCTCTCCGGCTTCTGCAGGGCGTAGAACGTGCCGTTGACCTCCACCGAGTCGAACTCGCCCGCCAGGTGCGCCAGCTCCTGCTCGTGCGGCAGCCCCTTCGGGTAGTACACCCCGCGCCACGGCGGGTACGTCCAGCCGCTCGTGCCGATCCGGATCACAGAACCATTGACCTCCACGGGGGTGCGGGGTGCAAGTTGGCCCCATGGACACCGCCACCGTCGACGCCTACCTGGACCGGATCGGCGCGACCCGCGCCTGCACGCTCGTCGAGCTGCACGAACGCCACCTGGCCTCGGTGCCGTTCGAGAACCTGGACATCCACCTCGGCGAACCCATCGCGCTCACCGGGGACGCGCTGGTCGACAAGGTCGTCCACCGCCGCCGGGGCGGGTTCTGCTACGAGCTCAACGGGGCCTTCGCGGCGCTGCTGACCGCGCTCGGGCACCCGGTGGAGATGTTGTCCGCCAAGGTGTTCGCCGACGGCGTGTTCGGGCCGCCGTTCGACCACCTGGCGCTGCGGGTGGGCGACCTCCTGCTGGACGTGGGGTTCGGGCGGTTCGCCGTGCGACCGCTGGACCTGGCCGACCGGGCCGACCAGACCGATTCGGAGGGGGTGTTCCGGCTGGTCGACACGCCCGAGGGCGACCTCGACGTGCTGCACGGCGGCGTGGTGCAGTACCGGCTGGAGCTGCGGCCCCGCGCGCTGGAGGAGTTCCGGGCGACGTGCTGGTACCAGCAGACGTGGCCGGGGTCGCCGTTCCGGCGCGGGGCCCGGTGCTCGCTGCCGACGCCCGGCGGCCGGGTGACCGTGGCCGGCGACCGGCTGATCGTCACCGAGGGCGACGAGCGGTGGGAACGGGTGCTGGACGACGACGGCATCATCGCGGCGCACGCCGAGCACTTCGGGATCGTGCTCGACCGCGTGCCCCGGCTCTGACGCGACCGAGTGCGGGCTAGGTGAGCAGTGCGGCGAGCGCGCGGGCGTCGTGCGGGGCCGCGCCGTGCATGGTGTTGTCGAAGTAGACGAACACGTCGCGGTCCGCCGACCACGCGCGGACCCTGTCCGCCCACCGGTGCAGCGCCTCGTCGGAGTACTTGCTGACGTACAGCTCGCGGTCGCCGTGCAGGCGGGCGTAGGCGAAGCCCGCCGTCGGCTCGTCGGGTTCCGGGAAGCGGCCCGCCGACTCGGCCGCGACCAGCGCCACGCCGTGGTGGGTCAGCAGGTCGGTCACCTCGGGCACCAGGAACGTGGGGTGCCTGATCTCCAGCGCGTGCCGGACCGGCGGGCCCGGCAGGTGGTCGAGGAACGCGGCCAGCCGGTCGGGCCGGTGCGGGAGCGTCGGCGGCAGCTGCCACAGGATCGGGCCGAGCTTGTCGCGCAGCTCCAGCACGCCGGACCCGAAGAACTCGTCCACCGCGTCGTCGGCGTCGCGTAATCGGCGGAAGTGCGTGATCTCCTTGTGCGCCTTGACCGCGAACACGAAGTCGTCGGGCGTGCGGTCGTACCAGGACTGGTAGTGGGCGGGTTTGTGCAGGCCGTAGAAGGGGCCGTTGAGCTCGACGGTGTTCAGCGTCCGCGACAGGAACTCCAGCTCCAGCCGCTGCTGGAGGCCGCGCGGGTAGAAGTCGCCGCGCCAGCGCGGGTACCGCCAGCCCGAGGTGCCGATCCGAATATCACCCATGGTAGTCAATTGTGCCCGCGTGGGTGACGGTCGAAACGTGACCCGTGCCCGGGGCGGGGGTGGCGCGGTCGTCCCGGTGGCGCCGGACGCCACCGGGACGACCGCTTCGTACCGCCCGGCCTCCCGGCGGTCGGGCGGTCTTCCCGTGGGCGGGAAGTCGGTCCCCCGTCAGAAGCCCGCGCCGTCCAGCGCGCCGGACACCACGCGGTCGACCTTGTCCTGCCGGGGGTCGCGGGCCAGGGCCGCCGTGCACGGGCACTGGGCCAGGTCGTTGCCGCACAGGTAGACGCCCAGGACGCGGAGGCTGCGGGCGGTGTGGCGGAGGCGGGCCGCGCCCCGCAGGCGCACCTGGCCGTAGACGGCCTTCGCGAGCTGGTACGGGGCGCCGGGGCCGAGGTCGACGCACGCCTGGCTGTCCAGCTCCTCCGCCACGTGCGCCAGCGGCCGGCAGCCGCACGCCTTCGCCGAGCGCACCAGGCGCTGGTCGAGCCGGGCGACGAGCCTGCGGGCCACCTCGTCCCGCCAGGCGCGGTCCGCGCGCAGGTAGGCGACCAGTTCGTCCACCCGGACCGGGTCCGGCAGGGGACGTCGGGCGCGGGCTCTTCGGCGGTGCGGCGTCATCACACCAAGATCGACCAAGACCCACCGGTATGAGCATTGCTCACCCGCCTGCCAGGCCGAGACACACGCTCGGGTGACGGGCTCGTAACGCAGTGCGCCCGGCCCTCCCGTGGGGGAGGACCGGGCGCACGACGAACCACGCAGGTCAGGCCGGTACGGAGGCCACGCCGGGGGCGAGGAACCGCTTGCCCGTCACCTTCTCGGAGATACCCGACCGGTCGAGGTACGGGGTGATGCCGCCGAGCCAGAACGGCCAGCCGGCACCGAGGATCATGCACAGGTCGATGTCCTGCGCCTCGGCGACCACGCCCTCGTCGAGCATCAGCCGGATCTCCTCGGCCAGCGCCTCCAGCGCCCGCGCCTTGACCTCCTCACCGGTCAGCGGTTCGTCGCCGAACTGCCACAGCGCCTGCACCTCGGGGTCGACGGTCTGCTTGCCGGCGCTGTCCCACTGCCACACGGCGTTCTTGCCCGCCGCGACGAACGCCTTCATGTTCTCCGACACGCCGAACCGGTCGGGGAACGCGCCGTGCATGGTCTCCGCGACGTGCAGCGCGACCGGTGCGCCGACGAGCTGGAGCAGCACCAGCGGCGACATCGGCAGGCCGAGCGGCTCGGTCGCCCGGTCGGCCACCTCGAACGGCGTGCCCTCGTCGACGGACTTCACGACCTCGCCCATGAAGCGGGTCAGCAGCCGGTTCACCACGAACGCGGGCGCGTCCTTGACCAGCACGGACGACTTCTTCAACTGCTTGCCCACGGCGAACGCGGTGGCCAGGGTCGCGTCGTCGGTCTGCCCGGCGCGGACGATCTCCAGCAGCGGCATGATCGCCACCGGGTTGAAGAAGTGGAAGCCCACGACCCGCTCGGGGTGCTTGAGGCCGGCGGCCATGTCGGTGATCGACAGCGACGAGGTGTTGGTGGCGAGCACCGCCTCGGGCGAGACGAACTGCTCGACCTCGGCGAACACCTTGCGCTTGACGTCCAGGTCCTCGAACACGGCCTCGATGACGAAGTCCGCGTCCGCGAACGCCGCCTTGTCCAGCGACCCGGTCACCAGCGCCTTGAGCCGGTTGGCCTTGTCCGGCGACACCCGGCCCTTGCCCAGCAGCTTGTCGACCTCGCCGTGCACGTAGCCGACGCCCTTGTCCACCCGCGCCTGGTCGACGTCGGTCAGCACGACCGGCACCTCCAGCCGGCGGGCGAACAGCAGCGCCATCTGCGAGGCCATCAGGCCCGCGCCGACGATGCCGACCTTGGTGACCTTGCGCGCCAGCGACCGGTCCGGTGCGCCCGCCGGCCGCTTGGCCCGCTTCTGCACCAGGTTGAACGAGTACAAACCGGCCCGCAGCTCGTCGCTCATGACGACGTCGGCCAGCGCCTCGGTCTCGGCGGCGTAGCCCGCGTCCAAGTCGTTGGCGCGCGCCAGTTCCAGCAGTTCCAGCGCCTTCAACGCGCCCGGCGCGGCACCCTTGGTCTTGCCCTCGACGATCGCGCGGGCGCGGGCCACGGCGGCGTCCCACGCCTCGCCCCGGTCGATCTCGCGGCGGGCGGGCGTCACGTCGCCGCGCACGACCGAGGCCAGCCACCGCAGCGACTGCTCCAGGTAGTCCGCCGAGTCGAACAGGACGTCCGCGATGCCCAGGTCGAGCGCCTGCTTCGGGGACAGCATCCGGTTCTGGTTCAACGCGTTCTCGAAGATCACGGTGACCGCGTCGTGCGCGCCGATCAGGTTCGGCAGCAGCTGCGTGCCGCCCCAGCCGGGGAACAGGCCGAGGAAGACCTCGGGCAGCGCGATGGCCGCCGCGTTGGACGCCAGCGTCCGGTAGTGGCAGGACAGCGCCAGTTCCAGGCCGCCGCCCATGACCGCGCCGTTGACGAACGCGAAGGTCGGCACGGTCGACTCGGTGAACTTGCGGAACACGTCGTGGCCGAGCCGGCCGATCGCGAGCGCCTGCTCCCGGCCGGACGCGTTCTCCACGGCGCTCAGGTCCGCGCCCACCGCGAAGACGAACGGCTTGCCGGTCACCGCGATGGCGGCGGGCGACGCGGCGACGGCCTCGTCGAACGCCGCGCCCAGGCTCACCAGCGACTGCGGGCCGAAGGTGGACGGGCGGGTGTGGTCGTGGCCGTTGTCGAGGGTGATCAGGGCGACCTGCCCGGTCACGCCCGGCACGGTCACCAGCCGCGTGCGGGCGTGCGTCACGACCTCGTCGGGGAAGAGGGCCTTGGCCTCGTCGGCGGTCAGCGCGGTCACTTGGCGTCTCCGTTCCAGTGGGGGTTCTCCCAGATGACCGTGCCGCCCATGCCGATGCCGATGCACATGGTGGTGATGCCGTAGCGCACGTCCGGGCGCTCGGCGAACTGGCGGGAGAGCTGGGTCATCAGCCGCACGCCGGACGAGGCGAGCGGGTGGCCGGTGGCGATCGCGCCGCCCCACTGGTTGACCCGGGGGTCGTCGTCGGCGATGCCGAAGTGGTCGAGGAAGGCGAGCACCTGCACGGCGAACGCCTCGTTGATCTCGAACAGGCCGATGTCGTCGATGGTCAGCCCGGCGCGCTTGAGCGCCTTCTCCGTGGCGGGCACCGGTCCGACGCCCATGACCTCGGGCTCGACGCCCAGGAACGAGTAGCCGACCAGCCGCATCCCGACCGGCAGGCCCAGCTCGCGGGCGGTCTCCTCGTCGGCCAGGATGCAGCCGGTCGCGCCGTCGTTGAGGCCCGCCGCGTTGCCCGCGGTGACCCGGCCGTGCGGGCGGAACGGGGTCTTGAGCTTGGCCAGGTCCTCGACGGTGGTGCCGGGGCGCGGCGGCTCGTCGGCGGTGGCCAGGCCCCAGCCGTGCTCGGCGGACCGGGTGGCGACCGGCACCAGCTCCGGGCCGATCTTGCCGTTCTTCACCGCGTCGGCGTACTTGGCCTGGGACGCCGCCGCGTAGGCGTCGGCGCGCTCCTTGGTGATGGCCGGGAACCGGTCGTGCAGGTTCTCCGCCGTGGAGCCCATGACCAGGGCGGAGGGGTCCACGATCTTGTCGGACAGGAACCTCGGGTTGGGGTCGACGCCCTCGCCCATCGGGTGCCGGCCCATGTGCTCGACGCCGCCGGCGACGACCACGTCGTACGCGCCGAAGGCGATGCCGCTCGCGGCGGTGGTGACGGCGGTCATCGCGCCCGCGCACATCCGGTCGACGGCGTAGCCGGGCACGGACTTGGGCAGGCCCGCCAGCAGCGCGGCGGTGCGGCCGATGGTGAGGCCCTGGTCGCCGATCTGGGTGGTGGCCGCGATGGCGACCTCGTCCACCCGCTCCGGCGGCAGCTCGGGGTGACGCCGCAGCAGTTCGCGGATCACCTTGACCACCAGGTCGTCGGCACGCGTCTCCGCGAAGATTCCCTTGGGGCCGGCCTTGCCGAACGGCGTGCGCACGCCGTCCACGAAGACCACGTTCCGAACGCGTGCCGGCGCTACTGGTGCGGCCACGGCGTCTCCTCCACTTGTGGTGACGGTTCGATCCACCGGCCGGGGGACGCGACTCCTACCGATCGGTAACCCCAACTCTAGCCCAGGTTACTCGTCGGTAACCACCGTGGTCGCCCTGTCGGGTGTGTCACAGAACGCCCGGACGGCCAGGAACAGCGCGAACCCGAACGGCGAGAGGACGATCGTGAACAGCAGCAGCGGTCCCATCAGCAGCGGGTGCAGGCCCACCCGGCGGCTCTCCCGGTACATCCAGGCCCCGACCAGCAGGTCCCACGCGAGCACCTGCGCCCACACCGCCGACGTGCCCCACGCCGTGGTCAGGAACTCCCTCACCCCGTCCAGGTCCGGATCGCTCATCGTCGCCCACAACTCGGGCAGGTGTCCGACGACCAGTGCCGTGTACACGGCCAGCGGCGGCACGGCGATCAGCGGCGACGACGCGATGCGCGCCGTCGTGCGCCACTTCGGCGCGAAGATCATCAGGCCCCAGAACGGGACGGTCAGCCAGAACGCGAGGTCGAACAGGAACCCGGTCACGCGGCCACGACCTCCTTCGCGGCCGGCGCCGGCGCCGGACGTGCCCGCAGTGCCCACCACCCGGCGGCGCCCGTCGCCACCACCAGGCCGAGCAGTGCCAGCAGGGTCGTGCCGTCCGGGCGGAACAGCGGCTGGCCGCGCAGCGCCTGCCACAGCACCAGCGCCACCAGGCCCGCGTAGGACAGCGCCAGCACCCACACCAGCCTGGGGTTCGCGCGCCGGCCGAACGCCGTGGTGAGCAGCGGGACGACCTGGAGGGCGTGGATGCCGACGAAGTGCGGCACCCGCAGGTCGCCGCCGGCCGTGCTCCAGCCGGTGACCGGCAGGTACGGGCCGCCGTCGGGCAGGCCGACGGTGTGCGCGCCCACGATGCCCGGCACGTCGGTGGGCCCGGTCATCAGCGCGCCCAGGGCGAGCCCGACCAGGCCGAGCACCAGGCCCAGCCGGATCGCCAGGCCGGCCGTGCGGTCGGTGAACCGCGACCGGAGCAGCGCGGCGGCGATCAGCGCGTGCATCACCCACACCACCGCGATGGTCACGCCCATGACCTGGAAGAGGGTCGCGTCGAACGGGGTCAGCGCGTTGAAGTGGCTCTGCCTGCCGCGCACGACCTGGCCGACCACGATCACCATTTCGAGGGTGCCCGCGACCGCGACGACCGTGCCCGCCCACCACGTGGTGCGCCGCAGCCGGGTGGTGAAGGTGAGCATCCAGGCCAGGGTCACCCCGTAGAGGGCGAGGGAGACGCCGAACTTGAACGGCTTGAACCAGATCGGGGACCCCACCAGAATGCGGTCGTCCAGCACCAGGCCGAGCAGCGAGACGAGGGTGACGGCGGTCATGAGCAGGGTGAACAGCGCCAGTGGCGGGTGCTGCCTGAGGAAGCGGGGCACGGTCGGCTCCTAGTTGTGGATAGCAACACTTTCTACTATCGGATAGCTACAGTATCCATACTGAGAGCCGTCTCAGGAAGAGGGCCATGCGCATCGCTGAGCTGAGCCGCCGGACCGGCGTGCCCGTGCCGACGATCAAGTACTACCTGCGGGAGGGCCTGCTGCCCGCCGGTGAGCTGACCAGCCCCAACCAGGCCCGGTACGGGGAGGCGCACCTGCACCGGCTGCGGCTGGTGCGCGCGCTGGTCGAGGTCGGCGGGCTGTCCATCGCGGCCGTGCGCGACGTGCTGGGCGCGCTGGAGGACCCGGAGAAGTCCCTGCACAAGGCGATGGGGACGGTGGAGACCGCCGTCGCCGGCACCGGGGCGACCACGGACGACGAGGTGGCCCACGAGCAGGCGCGCGAGTTCGTCACCCGGCAGGGGTGGGGCTACCGGCCCCGGTCCGACGCGTTCCAGTCGCTGGTGTCGGTGCTGGCCACCGCGCGGGACATCGGCCTGGACTCGTTCCCGGCGCAGCTCGACGGGTACGCGCGGGCGGGCACCGCCCTGGCCGCGCAGGACCTGGACTACGTGCTGTCCGCGCCCACCAAGGACGCGGCAATGGAGGTCGTCGCGGTGGGGACGGTCCTGGGCGACGCGGCGCTGGCCGCCGTGCGCCGCCTCGCGCGCCGCGAGATGTCCGTGCGGCGCGACCGGGGCGAGCGGGAGCCGGGCGGCCCCGGGTCGCCCGAGCGGGAGTGCGCCGACGACGACAGGTGAACCGAGGGGGCCGCCCGGGTCGGGCGGCCCCCGCCGGTCAGCTCGTCGTGCGGGGTGCCGAGAGCGCCGCTGCCAGCGGTTCGGCGGTCAAACCGATCTGCCACTCGCGCGCCCCGCCCTCGCGCAGCACCGAGGCCACGGCCCCGGTCGAGAGGTCCTCGGGCGGCTGCCAGCAGGTGCGCCGCACCAGGTCGGGCAGCAGCAGGTTCTCCACCGGCAGGGTGTTCGCCTCGGCCACGGCGGTCAGCGCCGTGCGGGCGGCGGCCAGGCGGGCCGCCGCGGCCGGGTCCTTGTCCGACCACCGGTTCGCCGGCGGCGGTCCTTCGTGCTGCTGGGAGGACTCGGGCAGCTCGGTGCGCGGGAGGGCGGCGGCGCGGTGCAGCGCACCCAGCCACACGGCGACCATGCGGCGCTGCGCCCGGCCCCGGAACACCGGGAGGGCCAGCAGCCCCGCCTCGTCGGGCGGGTTGCGCACGGCGGCCTCGACCAGCGCGCTGTCCGGCAGCACCCGGCCGGGTGCGATGTCGCGCTCCCGGGCCAGCGCGTCCCGCGTCTCCCACAGGGAGCGCACGGCCGCGAGCTGGCGCGGGCTGCGGATGCGGTGGATGCCCGAGGTGCGCCGCCACGGTTCCGCCCTCGGTCTGGGCAGCGGTGCCGTGCGGGCCGCCTCGAACTCCTCCCGGGCCCAGCCGAGCTTGCCCTGCTTGTCCAGCTCGTCCTCCAGGACGTCGCGCAGCTCCACGAGCAGCTCGACGTCCAGGGCGGCGTAGTTCAACCAGTCCTCGGGAAGGGGACGGCGCGACCAGTCGGCCGCGCCGTGCCCCTTCTCCAGCCGATAGCCGAGCAGGCGCTCCACGAGCGTGCCCAGCGCCACCCGTTCGAAACCGGCCAGCCTGCCCGCCAGCTCGGTGTCGAACAGCGCGCTCGGACGCAGGTCGAGTTCGGCGAGGCACGGCAGGTCCTGGGACGCCGCGTGCAACACCCACTCTGTCCCGTCCAGCGCCGCGACCAGCGGGTCGAGCCGACCGCCCAGGGCGATCGGGTCGACCAGCACGGTCCCGGCACCCGCCCGGCGCAGTTGCACCAGGTAAGCGCGTTGCGAGTAGCGGTATCCCGAGGCTCGCTCGGTGTCCACCGCAACCGGACCGGTCGCCCCGGCGAGCGCGTCAGCGGCACGCCGGAGCGCCTGAGCGTCGGCCACCACCGGCGGAACCCCATCAGCGGGTTCCGTCAGCGGGACCGGATCAGCTCCGGTTGGTTCGGTTGGCTCGTCGGAGGGTACGTCCACGGCGGAAGACCCTACGACGAACGCACCACTCGCGGGTGTGTTCGGCCCGTTCAGTGTGGCGACCCGGTCAGCGGATCACGCCGGCACGCATGGCCAGCGCGACCATCTGAGCCCGATCCCCGGTGCCCAGCTTGCGCCCGATCCGCGACAGGTGGGACTTCACCGTCAGCGCGGAAAGGCTGAGCGCTTCGCCGATCTCCTTGTTGCTCTGGCCATCGGCGACCAGCTGGAGGACCTCGACCTCACGCGCGGAGAGCTCCCGCGGCGTGTTGTCGGTGCCCGGCACGCGGGTGCCCGCGGCGAGCACGGGCGCGACGCTCGGATCTGCGTAGACGCCGCCGTCGAGGACCCTGCGCACCCCGTCGGTGACCACCATCGGCGAGGCGGACTTCAGGAGGTACGCCTGGGCGCCCGCCTGGAAGGCCGACCTGACCGCGTAGGGGTCGTCGGAGGACGCGAGGACCACGATGCGGGGCCAGCCCTGGGCACGGAGTTCCGTGACCAGGTCGATGCCGGTGCCATCCGGCAGACCCAGATCGAGGATCGCGAGATCGCACGGTCCGGTTGCGAGTGCCCGCGCCCGAGCCTCCGCGACCGAAGCCGCCTCATGCACTGTCCCGGCTCCCATCTGGGTGAGCCGAGCCGATATCGCCTCCCTCAGCAGTGGGTGGTCGTCGACCACCAGCACTGAAAAAAGCTCCTCCCGCGGGTGCGGGACCATGTTCGCCGGCAACGTGCCGGCTGGCGTGGTACGAACGGCCTGACCTAAGCCGACGGCAGCCACGTCACTACCTCCCTGGAGTCGGTCGTGCCCCCCGACCGGCACCGGGACTTTCGTCCAATCAGCCGCGCCACTGATCGACCGAAAGTGGTGTCGTCTGGGGCAGCGTAGCCGCCCAAGCGGGTCTACGGGACGATCAATCGGGTATCTATCCCGAATGAGTTGTCACTGATGGCCCCTGCTGTCACACGATCGGTGGACAACTGGATAGGGCGGGTAACGCGAGTCCCTCTCACGACGACACAGAGGAGTTGCCGGTGGCGAGCACCACACTGCGAGGCCGGGCCGAGGATCTGCTGGCCCGGGTACCCCTCGTCGACGGTCACAACGACCTCCCCTGGGCACTCCGGGAACTGGCCGGCGAGGCGCAAATCGGTGAAAAGTCAACGGCCGGCGACGGGTCTTCAGGTGCCCGACAGGTGGACCTCCGGGTACTCCAGCCCGCCCTCCAGACCGACTTTTTGCGGTCTCGGCAGGGCCGGTTGGGGATGCAGTTCTGGTCCGTGTGGGTCCCGTGCGCCCTGGCGGGCGACGCAGCCGTGACCACCGTCCTGGAGCAGGTCGAGTTGGTCCGGGAGCTGTGCGCGCGCTACCCGGACGTCCTGGGCCTCGCCACGACCGCCGATGAGGCCGAGGAGGTCTTCCGGTCGGGCCGGATCGCGTCCCTGCTGGGCGCGGAGGGCGGGCACAGCATCAACTCGTCGCTGGGCGCGCTCCGGGCGCTGCGCAGGCTGGGCGTCCGCTACATGACGCTCACCCACAACGAGAACACCCCGTGGGCCGACTCCGCCACCGACACCCCGGAGCACGGCGGCCTGACGCCCTTCGGCGTCGAGGTGGTGCGCGAGATGAACCGCGTCGGCATGATCGTCGACCTCTCGCACGTCGCCGAGACCACCATGAACGCCGCGCTGGACGCGTCGACCCGGCCGGTGCTGTTCACCCACTCGTCCTGCCGGGCGGTCGCCGACCACCCGCGCAACGTGCCGGACGCGGTCCTGGAGCGGCTCTCGGCCAACGGGGGCGTGTGCATGATCACCTTCGTGCCCGCCTTCGTCTCGCCCCGGCACACGGCCTGGGACCAGCGGATGAAGGAGGCCATGGCGGAGGCCGGGCTCCGGCACAACGACCTGGAGGCGCGCGAGCGGTTCCAGCGGACGTGGGACGTCGAGCCGCCCGAGGTCACGCTGGACGACGTGGTCGCGCACGTCGAGCACGCGCGCGAGGTCGCCGGCATCGACCACATCGGCCTCGGCGGCGACTACGACGGCGTGCCGACCCAGCCCACGGGCCTGGAGGACGTCTCCGGCTACCCCGACCTGATCGGGGCGCTGCTGGGGCGCGGGTGGAGCGAGGACGACTGCGCCAAGCTCGCCGGGGCCAACGCGCTGCGGGTGCTGCGCGACAACGACTCCGCGCACGGCTGGTGAGGACGCCCCGGGACGGTCGGCGCCGGCCGTCCCGGGCACTCCCGCCGGCGGGCGGGGTCAGCGCAAGGTGCTCACGCCGACCGGCGGCAGGCCGACGGCCGTGGCCATGACCTCGTAGAACGCCGTGCCGTGCGCGGCCAGCTCCGCGTCGCGCGCGGTCCACGACGCCCGCAGCTCCAGGTCGTCGGTGCGGGCCGGGCCCGCGATGTCGCCGAACCTGGCCGACGACGTCTGGGTCACCGTGCCGCCCAGCGCCAGGAACCCGGCGTCCGCCAGTTGCAGCGCCTCCACCAGCCACGACCACCCGACCTCGGGCAGCAGCGGGTCGGCGGCCAGCTCCGGGTCCAGCTCCACCCGGACGTAGGCGACCAGCCGGAACACGCCGGACCACGCCTCCACGCCGTCCGGGTCGTGCAGCAGCACCAGCCGCCCGGTGGACAGCTCGTCCGACGGACCGGTGGCCTCGGCCGTCAGCGCGAACGCCCAGGGTGCGAGGCGCTGCGGCGGGCGCACCTCGGTGGGCTCCAGCTCGGGTCGGGTTCGCACCGACTTGAGCGTCGCCACCGCCCGCCGGAACAGTTCGGGCTCAGCCGCCAGTCCGGTCACACCACGGACTGTATGCCCCTAAACCCCGTTGAGTGAGCGCGGCACGCCGGGACCCGGCACCGGGCGGAGGGGCCGCCGTGGGAGCATGGGACGCGAGATGAGCGACAACACCACCGCACCACTGCTGGTCGCCGCGCGCGGCGGCGTCCCGGCGCGCACCCCGGTCTGGTTCATGCGGCAGGCGGGGCGGTCCCTGCCCGAGTACCGGAAGCTGCGCGCGGGCACGTCGATGCTCGACGCGTGCCTGGACCCGGAGATGGTCTGCGAGATCACGCTCCAGCCCGTCCGCCGGCACGACGTGGACGGCGCGATCCTGTTCTCCGACATCGTGGTGCCGCTCAAGGCGGCCGGTGTCGACCTCGACATCGTGCCCGGCACCGGGCCGGTCGTGGCCAAGCCGATCTCCGGGCGGGCCGACGTGGACGCGCTGCCCGTGCTGGAGGCGGAGCAGGTCCAGCCCGTGGCCGACGCGATCGGGCTGCTCAACTCGAAGCTGGGCGACGTGCCGCTGATCGGGTTCGCGGGTGCGCCGTTCACGCTGGCCTCCTACCTGGTCGAGGGCGGGCCGAGCAAGAACCACGAGCGCACCAAGGCGCTCATGCACGCCGACCCGGAGCTGTGGCACCTGCTGCTGGGCCGGATCGCCGACCTCACCGCCGAGTTCCTGCGGGTGCAGGTGGCGGCGGGCGTGAAGGCCGTGCAGCTGTTCGACTCCTGGGCGGGCGCGCTGTCCGAGCGCGACTACCGCGAGTTCGTGCTGCCGCACTCCGCCCGCGTGCTGGGCAGCATCACCACCGTCCCGCGCATCCACTTCGGCGTGGGCACCGGCGAGCTGCTGCCCGCCATGCGCGAGGCCGGCGCGGACGTGGTCGGCGTCGACTGGCGGGTCCCGCTGGACGTGGCCGTGCGCCGGCTGGAGGCCGCCGCGCCGCACCTGCCCAAGCCGGTGGTGCAGGGCAACCTGGACCCGGCGCTGCTGTTCGCGGGCGACGCGGCGCTGCGCCGCGAGGTCGACCGGATCGTCGAGGAGGGCCGGGCCGCCGCCGGGCACATCTTCAACCTCGGCCACGGGGTGCTGCCGGACACCGACCCGGACGCGATCACCCGGGCCGTCGAGTGGGTGCACCGGGCACGATGAGCGCGCTGCACGTCGCGGTGGTCGGTGGCGGCGTCTCCGGTCTGGTCGCCGCGCACCGGATGCGCTGCCTGCTCGGGCCGACCGCCCGGATCACCGTGCTGGAGCAGACCTCGCGGCTGGGCGGGAAGCTGCGCACCGACGAGGTCGGCGGGCTCGCCTGCGACGTGGGCGCGGAGGCGTTCCTGCACCGCCGGCCCGAGGCGGCCGAGCTGGTCGCCGAACTCGGCCTGGCCGACCGGCTCGTGCACCCGACCGGCGTGCCCGCGACGATCCGCGCGGGCGGCGAGGTCCGCCCGGTGCCCGCGCACACCGTGCTGGGCGTGCCGGCGTCGGTCGAGGCGGTCCGCCAGGTGCTCAGCGCCGAGGGGCTGCGCCGGGTGGCGGCCGAGCCGGCGCTGCCGCCGGTCGAGCTGGCCGGCGCGGACGTCGCGGTGGGCGCGCTGCTGCGCGAGCGGTTCGGCCCCGAGGTGGGCGACCGGCTGGTCGGACCGCTGCTGGGCGGCGTCTACGCGGGCCGCCCGGACGCGCTGGGCCTGCGCGCCACCATGCCGCAGCTCGCCGCCGCGCTGGACTCAGGCGTCGGCTCGCTGCTGGCCGCCGCCGCGACCGCGATGCCCGCCCCGCCCCAGCCGCACGGCCGCCGGCCGCCCGTCTTCGGCACCCTCGCCGGCGGGCTGTCGGCCCTGGTGCAGCGGCTGGCCGAGGCCGCCTCGGCGGAGGTCCGGCTGGGCCTGCCGGTGCGCGGGCTGGTCCGCCGCGAGCACGGCTGGCGGCTGGAGGTCGGCTCCGCGACCGCGCCCGCCCACCTGGACGTGGACGGCGTGGTGCTGGCCGTGCCCGCGCCGGCCGCCCGCAAGCTGCTGGCCGACGCGGTGCCCGCCGCGTCCCGGGCCCTCGCCGGCGTCGAGGTGGCGTCGATGGCCGTGGTGGCGCTCGCGCTGCCGCCGGGCACCGCGCTGCCGGACCGCTCCGGCGTGCTGCTGGCCGAGGGCGAGCGGTACGCGGACGGCACCCCGTTCACCGCCAAGGCGTTCACCTTCTCCAGCCGCAAGTGGGCGCACCTCGCCGGCGGCCCGGTCCTGGTGCGCGGCAGCGTCGGCCGGCACGGCGAAATCGAGTCGCTGCGCCGTGACGACGAGGACCTGGTCGCCTCGGTCCGCGCCGACCTGGCCGAGCTGACCGGGGTCACCGCCGTGCCCGTCGACGTGGCGGTCACCCGCTGGGGCGGCGGGCTGCCGCAGTACGGCGTGGGCCACCTGGACCTGGTGCGGCGCGTCGAGGACGCGGTGTCCGGGGTGCCCGGGCTGGCCGTCGCCGGCGCGACCCTGCACGGCGTCGGCGTGCCGGCGTGCATCGCCACCGGCGACGCGGCGGCGGCCCGTGTCGCCGCCCACGTGCTCGGGCGGGTGCCCCGGCCCGGGTGAGAGGATGGGGCCATGGCCCGCCTGAACTACACCGAGCTCAACGACACCATCCGCTACACCATGTGGTCCGTGTTCCGGGTGGAGCCCGGCCGGCTGCCCGACGAGCGCGGCCCCGCCGCCGCCGAGGCGCAGGAGTACCTCGACGGGCTGGAGGCCAAGGGCGTCGTCGTGCGCGGCGTGTACGACGTGGCGGGGCTGCGGGCCGACGCCGACTTCATGGTGTGGTGGCACTCGGAGGAGATCGAGCAGGTCCAGGCCGCCTACACCGGCTTCCGGCGGACCGCGCTGGGCCGCGCGTCGGTGCCGGTGTGGAGCCAGGTCGCGCTGCACCGGCCGGCCGAGTTCAACCGCAGCCACATCCCGGCGTTCCTGGCCGGCGAGGACCCGCGCAAGTTCATCTGCGTGTACCCGTTCGTGCGGTCCTACGAGTGGTACCTGCTGCCCGACGAGGACCGCCGCCGGATGCTCGCCGACCACGGCAAGGAGGCCCGCGACTACCCGGACGTGCGGGCGAACACCGTGGCGTCGTTCGCGCTGGGCGACTACGAGTGGATCCTGGCGTTCGAGGCCGACGAGCTGCACCGGATCGTGGACCTGATGCGCCACCTGCGCGGCACCGAGGCGCGGCGGCACGTCCGCGAGGAGATCCCGTTCTACACCGGCACCCGGGTCGCGGCCTCCGAGCTGGTCACCAACCTGCCGTGACGGGGAGGGGGCGTCCCGCGCGGGGACGCCCCCCACCGCTCACTTCCGGATCTTGTACGCGCGGATCACGGTGTGCTCGAACGTGTTGCCCCTGCTGTCCGAGCCCTTGACCCGCAGGGACGCGAAGCCGCCCGCCGCACCGTTGCGCACCAGTGCGGTGCGCCCGGCGACCGGGACGTCCTTCCACGTCTTGCCGTCGTCGAACGACACCGCGACGTCGAGGTCGCGGACCCGGCCGTTCGGGCCGCCCTCCTGCTGGCGCACCACGAGCGGCACCCGCAGCACCCGGTTCGCGGGCGCGCTGCCCTCCGCGTCCAACTCCGGCGCGAACTTGGCCGTGGTCAGCGCGACCGGCTCGAACGCCGTGCCCGGCACGGTGTCCGAGCGGAACGTCCACCGGCCCGACACCGAGGTGGACAGCTCGGTCGCGTCCGCGACCGGCACGGCCTCGGTCTCCACCGCGAAGTCACCCGGACCCGCCGGGACCCGGAACAGCCCGCCGGTGCTGGGCACCTCGTTCACCTTCACGCCGTTGCGGTAGAGGGTGGTCCGGGCGGAGGCGGTGGCGAAGTCGCCGCTGTTGCCGTCGTGGTCGCTCCACAGCGGCACGCCGAACCCGAGGTCGTCGCCCGCCCGGGCCGCGTACAGGGGGCCGTCCGTGCCGAGGCCGGGGGAGAGCACGGGCTGGAAGTACTGCCGCTGGTAGTCGCGGCCCGCCCGGTGCTCCTCCCGGTCGGACTGCTGCCTGCCCTCGCTCCGGCCGTTCGCGTCGACCCGCAGGGCGATCCACGTCCACACCAGGCCCTTGGTGGTGATGTAGTCGATCGCGCGGCCGTCGGGTCCGGGCGGGGACAGCACGGTGCCGCTGAAGCCGCCCTCGGGCGGGAGCGGGATGCCGCCGAGCCGGTGGCCCTTGCCCGCCGGGGTGCGGGACACCTGGTGCTCCACCTCGGCCAGCTCGCGCTTGCCGGGCGCGCGGGTGAACCCGTCGGGCGCCTTGCCGTACTCGACCCACGCGAGCCGGTAGTTGACCGGGGTCTCGCCGACCGGCGTCCCCGACCCCTCCGAGTGCACGGTGGTGTTGAACTCCTGCGCGGGCACCGCCCGGCCGAGGTGGCCCAGCGACACGGCGGAGCCGAACCCGCCGAAGAAGATCGAGGCGGCACCGACCCTCGGCTGCCCCTGGTAGGTGCGGGTGAAGCCGATGTCGCCCACCTTCTCCACGGCGGCCGGGTCGGGGTAGGTGATCCGCACCGGCTTGGCCTTGCGGGCGTCCACCGCGACCGTGGTGTTGCCGGCCACCTCCAGCAGCGGCTGCACCAGCAGCGCCGCGTTCGAGGTTCCGGTGTTCACGCTGTTGTGCAGGAAGTACGCGCCCTTGGGCAGCCGGACCTTGGCCACGCCCGCATCCCGTGCCGGGAAGGCGAAGGTGTTGTTGTCCAGCCCGGCGATCAGGGTCGTGCCGGTGCCGCCGGGCTTGCCGTCGGCGTCGGTGTAGTTGAGCACCAGGTCGTAGCTCTCCACCTCGCGGCTGATGCTCAGCGCGGTGCGCAGCCCGGTGGAGGTGACGACCGCGCCCGTGTAGACGCCGTCGAGCGTGCCGACCCGGGAGTCACCGGTGACGGTGACCTTCGCCGTGCCGCCCGCCGGGACGGTGACCTCGGGCTGGCTGACCGTGAACAGGCCGGCGGGTGCGGGCTTGCCGTCCGGGCCGGTCGCCTCCACCGCGAGGTCGAGCGTGGCGGGGGTGGTGCCGGCGTTGCGGTAGGTCAGCTCCCGGGTGACCGGGACGTCGTCGTCGTGCGGCCACGCCTGGAGGCCGAAGCCGAGGCTGACCGGGTCGGTGGTGACCGCCGTGGTGATCGCCCTGGCCAGGTCGACCCGGCCGGAGCCCTGGTCGAATGCGCCCAGCCCGGGGTTGTGCCGGGCCGACGCGGTGAGCGCCGCCTTGATCTGCGCGCCGCTCCAGTCCGGGTGCTGCTGGGCCAGGACGGCCGCCGCGCCCGCGACGTGCGGGGTGGCCATGGACGTGCCGGAGATCGCCACGTGCGTGTCGTCCACCGGGTTGCCGATGACGCCGGTGGAGGACTTGGCGGCGGCGATGTCCACGCCGGGGGCGGTGATGTCGGGCTTGATGCCGCCGTCGCCGGCGCGCGGGCCCTTGCTGGAGAACGGGGCGAGGTCGTCGTCCCGGTCGACCGCGCCGACGCTGAGCGCGGCGTCGGCCGTGCTGGGCGAGGAGACCGAGCCGGGTGCCCCGGAGTTGCCCGCGGCGACCACGAACAGGGTGCCCTTCTCGGCGGAGAGCCGGTTGATCGCCGCTTCCAGCGGGTCGACCTCCGGGGTGTCGCCGCCGCCCAGGCTGAGGTTGACGACGTCCGCGCCCTGGTCGGCGGCCCACTGGATGCCGTCGAGGATCCAGGACTCGGCGCAGCCGTTGGTCACGCACACCTTGCCGTCGAGGATCTGGGCGTCCGGCGCGATGCCCCGGTACTTGGCGTGCCGGCTCGCGATGGTGGCCGCGACGTGCGTGCCGTGGCCGACGGCGTCGGTGTTGTCGGGGTCCTCGGTGAAGTTGGACTTGCCGGTGACGACGCCCGCGAGGTCGGGGTGCGCGGCGTCGACGCCGGTGTCCAGCACGGCGACCTTGACGCCCTTGCCGGTGTACCCGGCGTTCCAGGCGGTCGGGGCGCCGATCTGCGCGGCGCTGCGGTCCAGGCTGGTCTTGCGGACGCCGTCCAGCCACACCTTGTCGACGCCGGGGTCGGCGACCAGGGCGTCGAACAGGCCGGTGATCCCGGCCTTGGGCGCGCGGGCGGCGACCGCGCCGGCGGCGGGCAGGTCGCGGGTGACCTGGAGGCCGGCGGCGGCCCGCAGGCGCGTGCCGTCACCGGTCAGGATGAGCGGCACGTGGTCGCGCCGGGCGTCGTCGTACCCCGCTTCGGCGAGGCCGGTGACGTCGAACAGCCGGGGGTCGAGCCTGCCCCGGGCCAGCGGGTCGGCGGCGTCGTCCGGGACGACGTGCAGCCGCCCGTCGCGCCGGTAGGTCTGGAACCGGGCGTTCGCGCGGCCCTCGCCCCTGATGACCGACTCCAGCCGGTCACCGCTGAACAGGACCCGGTCGCCGGTCACGAGGGTGACCGAGGCGGCCCTCGCCGGGGCGGCGGCGGGTGGTGCGCCGGCCGTGGCCGGGCCGGGCGCGGCGGTGACCGGCCCCGTCCCGGCGGCGAGCAAGCCGACCGCCAGAGCGGCGGCCCCCCATGCGCCACGCTTGTTCGATCTCAACGCAGATACCTCCCGAATCTGGTTGGGCGCGCTGTGGCACGCGCGTCGGGAGGCGTGCCGGCACCCGGCCGCGGCGGATAACCAGATGTGACGAAGCCCCCCAACAGCCTCGACGCTATCCACCCCTCAGGGTGTGTTCAGCGTCTCATTGAGGGATGTTGTGCGACCGGATCGGGGGTTTCGGGTGTCACGCACCGTTCCCGGTTGGTGCGGAAGAGTGCCCGGCGAACCGGGCACCACCCGCCTCAGCCGATCTTGTAGGCGCGGACGACGGTCAGCTCCGAGGTGTTCCCGTCCCGGTCGGACGCGGTCGCCCGCAGCGAGGCGAACCCGACCGCGTCGGGGTTGGCGACCCGCGCGACGCCATCCGAGACGGGCACCGGCACCCACGTCCCGCCGTCGTCGAACGACACCTCGACGTCGAGCCGCCCGACGCCGTCCGCCGCCTGCTGCTGCACCACCAGCGGCACCGGCAGCACCCGGCCGCGCGGCGCGGTGCCGGCGGTCAGCGCGGGCGCGAACCGGACCACGGTCAGCGGCAGCGGCTCCCCGCCCGGCGTGGTGTCCGAGCGGAACGTCCACGCCGCGCCGACCTTGGTGCTGAACCCGGAGACGCCGGCCGGCCGCGCGGCCTCGGTCTCCACCCGGTAGCGGGCCGGGCCGGCGGGCACCGCGAACCGGCCGCCCGCCGGCTGGTCGGTCTCGCCGACCAGCACCCCGTCCCGGAACAGCGCGGTGCGCGCCGACGACACCACCGAGCTGCCGCCGTTGCCCGCGCCGTCGCCGAACAGCGGCACCGCGACCCCGATCTCGTCGCCGGTGCGGACCAGGTGCTTCGTCCGGCCCGGTGGCAGCACGGGCGCGAAGACGGGTTCGTTGAACCGCTCCTCGGCCCGGGAACCCCGGCGGTAGGAGCGTTGCGGCCCGGCCAGCGCCACGGCGGTCGACCCGTCCGCGGCGGTCTGCTGGAAGCCCCAGGTCCACTCGACCCCGTCGGTCACCCGGTCGATCGCGGCGCCGGTCACGGTCGGCAGCCAGCCCCACCCGGTGATCCCGCCCGGTCCGGTCGGGTTGCCCACGTGGGCGTGGGTCGAGCCCTCCGGGCCGGTGCCGAACGCCGTGCGCACCTCGGCCAGGTCGGCGGCCGGCACCGCGCGGGCGAACCCGGTCGGCAGCCGGCCGTGCAGCGCCCAGGAGAACCGGTAGGTCACCGGGGTCTTGCCCTCGGGCGTGCCCTCCAGTTGCGCGCCGAGCAGCACGGTCAGCTCGTCGCCGGGCAGCTCGGGGCCGTGGTGGCCGATCGACACGTCCGGGCCGAAGCCGCCCAGGTACGCGGTGCTCGCGCTGACCAGCCGGTCGCCGCGCCGGCGGGCCGTGGTCACGTCGCCGAGCACCTCCCGCGCGGCCGGGTCCGGTGCGGTGACCCGCACGGGCCGGGCGGTGCGGGCGTCCACGACGACCGTGGTGTCGGCGGTGACGGACAGGTCGGGGCGGGGCAGCAGCGCGACCTTGCGGTCGGTGGTGACGTCCGCGTTCACGAAGTACTCGCCCCGGGGCACCCGCAGCGACGCCTTGCCGTCCGCGCTGAACAGCAGGACGAAGGTGCTGTTGTCCAGGCCCATGACCGAGGCGTAGTAGTGCTCGGCCGGGTGCCCGCGCGCGTCCACGAACCGGAACGTCACGTCGTAGCTCTCGATCTCCCGGTTCACGCTCACCGGGGTGCGCAGCGGGGTCGGGCCTCCGGTCGCCACGACCGCGCCCGCGTGCACGCCGTCGACCGCCGTGCGGCGCGTGTCGGCGATGACCGCGACCGTCGAGGTACCACCGGGCGGCACGGTGACTTCCGCCGGGGACACCGTGACGACGTCGCTCGCCTTGCCGTCCGGCGACGTCACGGCGGCGGAGAGCCGCAGCGCCAACGGGGCGCTGCCGGTGTTGCGGTACACGACCGTCCGGGTCACCGGGGTGTCGTCGTCGTGCGGCCACTTCTGCAGGCCCATCGCCAGGTTCGGCGGGTCGGCGGTCACCTCGGTGGCGATCGCCCGGCCCACGTCGACCCGGCCCGCGCCCTGGTCGAACGCGGTCAGCGCCGGGTTGGGCCGGGCGGACGCGACCAGCGCCGCCTTGAGCCGCGCGCCGGACCAGTCCGGGTGCCGCTGCGCCAGCAACGCCGCCGCGCCCGCCACGTGCGGCGTGGCCATCGACGTGCCGGACAGCGCCACGTGGGTGTCGTCCACGGGCGTGCCGATCGTGCCGTGCGCGGCCTTGGCCGCCGCGATCCCCACGCCGGGCGCGGTGACGTCGGGCTTCACCCCGCCGTCACCGGCCCTCGGGCCGCGACTGGAGAACTCCGCGATGCCGTCCGCCCGGTCCACCGCGCCCACGGTCAGCGCGGCGTCGGCGCTGCCGGGGGAGGAGACGGTGCCGGGCCGTCCCGCGTTGCCCGCCGCGACGACGAACAGCGCCCGCGCGGACAGCGCGTCCACCGCCGCCTCCACCGGGTCGGTGTCGGGGGTGTCGGGGCCGCCGAGGCTCAGGTTCACGATGTCCGCGCCCTGCTCGACCGCCCACCCCATGCCGGCCACGATCGCCGACTCCGGGCAGCCCGAGGCCGCGCACACCGTGCCGTCCAGCAGTTCCGCGTCCGGCGCGACGCCCCGGTACCTGGCGTGCCGGCTCGCGACGGTGGCCGCGACGTGCGTGCCGTGGCCGACGGTGTCCCCGCCCTGCCGCTGCCCGGTGAACACCGCCCGGCGGGTCACCCGCCCGGCCAGGTCGGGGTGGGTGTCGTCGATCCCGGTGTCCAGCACGGCGACCGTCACGCCCCGGCCGGTCAGCCCGGCCTGCCACGCGGCGGGCGCGGCGATCTGCGCGGTGCTGCGGTCCAGGGTCGGCCGGCGCAGCCCGTCCAGCCACACCTTGCGCACGCTCGCCCTCGACACGAGCGTGCGCCAGGTGTCGGCCGCCCGGTCGGCGGGCACCTCGGTGGCGAACGCGCCCACCGGGTCCAGCGTCGCCGTGCGGGGCAGGTCGGCGTCGCCGACGACGATGAGCGGGATGGTCGGGCGGCGGTCGTACCCGTCGGCCAGCAGGGCCGTGACGTCGAACAGCCGGGGGTCGAGCCGGCCCTCGGCCAGACCCGGGACCGCGTCGCGCGGCACCACGTGCAGGTGGCCGTCGCGGCGGAAGGTGTGGAACGCGGTGCGCTCCCGCCCGGGGCCGCCGGTCGGCGACCCGACCCGGTCACCGTCGACGACGATGCGGTCGCCGGTGACCAGGGTGATCGCCCGGCCGCCGGTCACGCCGGGTGTGGCCCAGGTCGGACCGTCCGGGCCTCGGGCGGTGCGGTGGTCGCCGGTCGCGTCGCCGCCGGCGGGAGGGGGCGGGCCGCCGGCCGCCGGCGCGGCGGTGACGAGGCCGAGCAGTGCCAGCGCGACGCACGCGACGCGCCCGCGTGGGGGTGTCAACGGAACTACCTCCCGGTGGTGTGCCGCGCGCGGCGGATCGCACAGCCGGAAGGGCTCGACCACCCGGGGTCGCGGCGACGGCACCCCGGGGTGACCGGAACCCAGGACCCGCCCGACGCTAGCCCGTCCGGGCGGCGGCGGGCACCCGCTGTTCGTCCGGTGTCGGCTACCGCTGGACCACCGAGCCGTCCGCGCCCACCCTGAGCGCCAGCAGCGGTTCGCCGGGGTCGCAGTGCGGGCCGTTGGGGTAGGACTTCTCAGCGGTGGCGGTCAGCTCGCGGTCCACCACCGGCAGCCCGGCCGCGTCGAGCAGCTTCAGCCGAACGGTCACCTGCTTGGCGGGCATTCCCGGGATCGGCGCGGTGCCGAGCTTCCACTCGGCCGGCCCGGCGCTGGTGGCGCAGGCTTCCGACGTGCCACCCGTGCACGCGGGGCCGGCGGCCGGGTAGGCCGGGCTGAGCACCAGGTCCCGGGTGACGCACCGGCCGTCCCAGCACACCTCGACCGTGCCGGTCTGCGCGGCGAGCAGCCGCACGTCCAGCTCGACGCCGTCCGGGGCGCCCATCGCCGTGCACACCTGCTCGTGCCCCGCGCCGCACGCCGCAACCGGGAGCAGGACGGCTAAGAGTGCTCTCCTCATGTCCGTGAAGACGGAACGGGCGGGCGGTCAGGTTGCCCGCCGCCACCAGCGCCGCTTCCTCGGTGCGGCCAGCTCGCCGCGCTCGGTGGCCCAGGCGGCGAACGCGGCGGCGTCCTCCCGGAACCGGCTGCCGGTGCGCCGGGGGTGCGCGCGGGCGTACTCGTCGAACAGCGGCCGGAAGCGCTCGCCCAGCTCGGCCGCCACCTCCGGGCCGAGCGCCGCCACGATCCCGCGCCGCTTGTTCAGCAGCGACCGCGCCTCGACCCGCAGCCGCTCCCGGTCGAACCCCTCCGGCGGCGGCCCGCCGCCCATCAGCGCGTGCAGGAGTTCGGCCTGCGCCGCTGCGAGCCGGTCCCGTTGCGGCTGGGTCACGCCAAGACCGCCCGGATGGCGGCCAGCTCCCCGGCCAGCTCGGCGTCGGCCGGGTAGTCGTCGTCCCGCTCCAGCAGCACGCCCGGCGGGTCGACCCGGTCGCGGAGCTGCCGGAGCACGTCGAGCACCTCCGGCAGCACCGCGTGCGCGTGCGTGTCGTGGTAGACGCCCTGGTGCTCCTGGCCGCCGGCCACGTGCACGTACGCCAAGCGCTCCAACGGGATCTCGTCCAGGAAGCGGCCCACGTCGGTGCCCAGGTTGCGGGCGTTGGCGTACAGGTTCGCCACGTCGACCAGCAGCAGGCAGCCGGTGCGCTCCACCAGCTCGGCCAGGAACTGGCCCTCGGTCAGCTCGCCGTCCGGCCACTCCAGCAGCGCCGCCACGTTCTCCAGCGCCAGCGGCACCGGCAGGTCGGCCTGGGCCGCCTGCACGTTGGCCACCAGGACGTCCAGCGCGTCGCGGGTGCGCGGCAGCGGCATCAGGTGGCCCGAGTCCAGGCCGCCCGCGCGCACGAAGCACACGTGGTCGCTGACGAACGGCGCGTCCAGCGCCTCGGCGAGCGCGCCGAGGTGCGCGACCCGCGCGGCGTCCACGGGCTCCGCGCCGCCCAGCGACAGCGACACCGCGTGCGGCAGGACGGGCAGGCCGCGTTCGCGCAGCAGCAGCACGGACTCCGGCAGGTGCCCGACGTGCAGGTTCTCCGCGACCACCTCCACGAAGTCGACGTCGAGCTGCTCCACCGTCAGGTCGATCTCCGGCCGCCAGCCGATCCCGACACCGAGTTTCATGCGCGCCACCCCATCACACCCGGCCGGGCATCCACCACGGCCGCCCTCCCACCGCCGCAGCGGGCGGGCTCGACCAGGTCAGTCGCCGCCACCGCCACCGCAGCCGCCACCGCACGACGAACCGCTGCTGCTGCCGCACGACGACCCGCCGTCCGAGCCCGACGCGCTGCCGCAACTGCTGCTGGAACAGCTCCCGCACCCGCTGCCGCTCGACGCGCTGCCACCGGACTTGCCCCGCTGACGCCGCTTCAACGTCGCGGCGGCCCGGGGGCCGATGCCGAGCACCTCCCACACCAGGTGCCCCTCGATCTTGCCCAGCAGCCCGTGGAAGGCGACCATCTCGACCCGGTTCCGGGTCGTCGCAGCCTGCTTGAGCCGCTGCACCGCCGCCCGCCCGGCCCCGGTCAGCGGCCGGGCGACCCGCCCGAGCAGGAAGCCGAGCAGGACCACGGACAACAGCACCGGCGTGGTCGCCCCGAACTGCACGACACCGGCGATGCTCAGCACCACGGCCACGATCGCGCCGATCACGAGCACCCGCCGCACCGTGCGCAGCGCCGAGAGCGAACCCGGTGCCCGGACGAGACCGCGCTCGGTCAGCTGCCACCGCAGCCCGCTCGCGTCCGAGCTGCGTGCCACGTGGGTCACCACGTCGCCCAGCGCCTGCGGCAGGGACTGCAACACCGCGTGCTGCAGCGGCGTCCACGCGCGGTGCCTGGTCTGCACCGCGCTGACCAGGCCCTCGCGGGAGATCCGCACCGCGCCCGCCTCGACCAGCGTCACCACCGCGACCTCGGCCGCCCGACCGGGCCCGCCCGCGAGGAACCCCAGTTCCTCCGGCCGCAGCTCAGCCGCCGAACCCGCCGAAGTCGGCGTCCGGGAAGTCGCCACCGTCGTCCCCTCCCAACCACTGCGAGGCAAGCCACCCGCCGGCGAGCCAGCCGCCCGCGACGAGCAGTCCGTTGCGCTTGCGCCAACGCCGGGGCTCGACGACGACCGCCGGCCGCCTGCGTCGGGGAAGCGCCTGCTCGGACGTCCCGGCGTACCCGATCGGTTCCGCCGTCTCACCGTCGAACACCGCCGTGTCCGCGCGGCGCGGCCCCGGTTCCGGACGGGGGGTCGCGGCCGGGCGCACCAGGCCGTAGCGGGCGGTCACCTCGGCCGGGTCGACCGGTGCGAGGCCGGCCGTGGCCCGCTCGTAGGTCCGCGCGCCGTGCCGGGTCCGCACCGGGGGCGGGCCCAGCAGCAGCACCACCGCGAGCAGTGCGGCGGCGGTCGGCAGGGTGGCGGTCTGCCAGCCGGCGGGCGCGGTGGCGAACCCCACCACCGCGAGCGCCGTCAGCGGCAGCACCGCGAGCACCGCCCGCACGAGCCGCCGCTTCGGCGACACCAGCAGCCCGGCCGCCACCAGCCCCTGGCCGATCCGCCGCGCGGGGCGGGAGGTGGCCGCTTCCACCAGCAGCCCGTCCAGGTCGCGCGGCTCGTCCAGCCGTGCCAGCAGCACGTCCTGCAACGCGGTGGAGGGGCCGGGTTCCGGCGCGGGCACGGCGCTGACCGCACCGCCGGACAGCCGGGCCCGGTTGTCCGCGACCAGCCCGGCCACCGCCACCTCGGCCGCCCGCACCGGGCCGCCGCCGAGGTAGCCGACCTCCTCGAAGGTCGGCGGCCGGACCGGCGCGGAACCGGTGACCCGCTTCAGCCGCAGGCCGAGCAGGACCGCGAGCACCAGCGCGGGTCCGTACCACCACAGGAAAGCCATGGCCGCCAGCCTAGGAGCCGTGGGCTGTGCGCGGGCTAACCGCCGCCTCCGCCGCAGCCGCCTCCGCCGCCCCCGCCGCCGCACGAGGAACCGCCGCCGCCGCACGAGGACGAGCTGCCGCACGACGACCCGGCGGCGATGAAACCGCCGGAGGCCCCGGCGGTGCGGGCCGCGCGGCTGCCCGGGTGCCGGCGGGCCGCGACGCGCAGCGGGATGTTCGGGTGCGCGTTGAACCCGTCGAGAGCGACCGGCCAGACCTCCCCGGCCCGGCCGGTCGCCCCTCCACCCCCCGGGTTCCCGCCGGCGCGGGCCGAGCTCACCGCAGTGCTGCCCCACGCGGTGGGGGTCACCTGCTTCGCCTTGCGGAACAACCAGATCAGCACGCCGGTGAGCACGAGCTGCAACGTCAGCCAGCCGACCGGTGCCCCGATCACCAGGCCGTTCACCCAGCGCACCACGCCGACCGCGAACAGCAGCGCCATCGGCAGCACGCTGCGCCCCAGCCGGCGCTTCGCCACCCCGGGCGGCACCAGGTGCCCCCGCTCCACCAGGCGGTCGCCGACCGCGTCCGCCACGCCCTGCTCGGTCACGGAGGTGATCAGCAGGGTGAGCGTGCGGTACTTGTAGCGGGTGGCGTCCGCGACGACGGCCCGGTCGACCGGGCCGTGCACGACGGGCTTGCCGACCACGCTCACCGAGCCGTTGCGGGCCGGGCGCAGCGCGTCCGAGGCGATCAGGGCGGCGACGGCGGTTTCCACCACGCGGCGCGGACCGCCGGTCAGGTACGCGATCTCGTAGGGGCCGAGCACGCCTGCGGGGGCGCTTCCCCGCGTCCCCCGCAGGCGCACTCGGACGGCGATCGCCCACGCCACCGTGACGGCGAGCGCGATCCAGTACAGCTCCAGGAACTCAGGGCCCGACAAGCCCCACGGTCGCCCCACGGTCCACCCCCTGTGGCCCTCGGCGGACCCCGGGGTCCGCTCTCGGGGCTATCGTGTGCGCCAGGCCACACCCCAGCAAGAGGGCTTTAGCAAGCCTTAGGGTTGCCCTCGCACCCGATCAGGACGACGATGCGCCGTCCACGCCGCCGGAGCCCTCGCCGTCGGTGCCCTTGAAGATGCGCATGATTCCTCCAGGTGTCGATGCGTTCATCGTTCGGAGTAGCGCCTTCAGTCTGTCGGACCGCCGGGGTGTTCGACCAGGCGCAAGCTGATGCTGTTGATGCAGTAGCGCTGGTCCGTGGGGGTCGCGTAGCCCTCACCCTCGAAAACGTGCCCGAGGTGGCTGTGGCACGTGGCGCAGAGCACTTCGGTGCGCACCATGCCCAGGGCCCGGTCCTCGCGCAGGATGACCGAGTCGGCCGCGAGCGGGGAGAAGAACGAGGGCCAGCCGCAGTGCGAGTCGAACTTGGTGTCGCTGCGGAACAGCTCGGTCCCGCAGGCGCGGCAGGAGTAGACGCCCTCGGTCTTGGTGTCGGTGTACTCGCCGGTCCAGGCGGGCTCGGTGCCCGCGTCGCGCAGGACGGCGTACTCCTTGGGCGTCAGGATCTCCCGCCACTCCAGCTCCGAGTGGACCACCTTCGGGGTGGCGCCGACGACAGGTTCCATACCTCCACGTTAGTCGAAGAACGTCGACAGGATCTCGCCGAGGCCGAACCACACGCTGACCGCGACCCCCAGCAGGATGAGCAGCACGACGGCGACGGCGGTGAGCCGGCGCAGCCCACCGGCCCGGTTGGCGGAGTCGGCGAAGTTCTCCACGCCCGCCAGGTAGCCCTCCACGGTGAACGCGGGGTGCTGGCGCTGCATCCGGTCGAGGTGGTCGGCGAACGCCCGGGTCTCCGGGTCGTGCGGGTCGAGGCCGATCAGCTCGTCTTCCACGCTCGGGGGCCGGTCGTCGGGCCGGCCCGGCGGCCGGTCCTCCTCCGGTGTGTCGGCGGCACGCGAACTGGCCATGCGGTCAGCGTAGTGGCCCGTTCAACCCGGAGGACCGGGTCGAACGGACTTTTCACCCGCCTCCAGGCCGGTCCGCCGCCCCTCAGCCGGTGACGGTGGACGCCGGCCGGATCGCGCCGACCGGTCGGCCGTGCCCGAGGACCGGGACGGTGGCCAGCTCGTCGGGTGCCTCCACGCCCAGCCGGCGCAGGGCGGCGACCAGCACGACGGCGCGGGCCCGGCTCGACCCGTCGGCGATCTTGCACGCCACCGCCTCGCCGGTGGGCAGCCCGATGGCGTAGACGCCCTCGGCCCCGTCCTTGGCGACCGAGCCGGGGATCGCGCGCATCAGCGCCGTCACGTCCCTCCCGGTGCCGCCGACCCACTCCGGGTGGGTGCCCATGGCCTGCGCGATCCGGCGTTCCGGCCCGTCCGGGGCCGTGGCCAGCAGGGAGAACGCGCGGGCGAGGCCGACCAGCGAGATGCCGAACAGGGGTGCGCCGCAGCCGTCCACGCCGACCGCCCCGATCCGCTCGCCGGCCAGCTCCTCCAGCGTGTCCCGGATGGCGACCTGGAGCGGGTGGGCCGGGTCGAGGTAGGTCTCGGTCGGCCAGTCGTTGACCGCGCAGGTGGCGAGCATCGCGGCGTGCTTGCCGGAGCAGTTCATGTAGATCGGGGCCTTGCCCCGGCCGGCGGCCAGGTGCTCGCGCAGCGCCGCCTCGCCGATCGGCAGGTCGGGCGTGCAGCGCAGCGCGTCCGGGGTCAGCCCGGCGGCGGCGAGGATGCGGCGCGCGCCGTCGACGTGGAAGTCCTCGCCGGAGTGGCTGGCGCAGGCCAGGGCGAGCAGCTCGCCGTCCAGCGCCAGGCCGTGCCGCAGCATCGCCAGCGCCTGCACGGGCTTGTTCGAGGAGCGCGGGTAGGCGAGCTGGTCGGGCTGGCCGAGCAGGAACTTCGGGTCGCCGCCGGGCCCCAGCGCCACGACCGAGCCGTGGTGCACCGACTCCAGGAAATCGCCCCGCCACACCTCGGCGACCAGTGCGTGCACCATCATCCGTCCCTTCCCACCCACGATAAAGCCAACTGCCAACTGTCGACAGTTAACAACATGGCGGGCGGTCGTGGTAGGGAGACCTTCGTGACACCTCCCCTGCACCTCAGCCTGGCCGGACAGGCCGTCGACGTGCTGCGCGAACTGGTGCTGACCGGCGAGATCCCGTCCGGGACGAGGGTCAACGAGGTCGAGCTCGCCGGCCGGCTGGGCATCAGCCGGGGCCCGCTGCGCGAGGCGATCCGCCACCTGGCCTCGGAGGGCGTGCTGATCCTGGTCCCGCACCGGGGCGCGCACGTGCCCACCGCGACGCCCGACGACGTGCGGGCGCTGTTCGAGCTGCGCACCGCGCTGGAGTGCGCGGCGGCCGAACTGGCGGCGACCCGGCGGACCGAGGCGGACATCGTCCTGCTGCGGGAGGTGTGCGCCGAGTCGCGGCGCACCTACCAGGCGGGTGAGCGCTTCCCCCACCGCCTGGACCTGGCCTTCCACCAGGCACTGCTGGACGCCGCGCGCTCGCCGCAGATCGCCGGGCAGGTGCGGCTGGTGCAGCAGCGGGTGGTCCTGCTGCGCAGCGGTCTGCGCGACGACCCGCCGCACCAGCACGCGTCGCTGGACGACCACGACGCCCTGGTCACCGCCATCGCCGCCGCCGACCCGGTCAGGGCGTCCGAGGTGATGCGCAGGCACCTGGCCCGCGTGTGCTCGCAGATGCTCACCGGCCTGGCCACCGCCGAGGCGCTCGAGGCGTCGACCGCCGACTGACCGCGCACCGGCCGCCGTCGACCGCTCAGTGGGTCGCCAGGTGGTCCAGCAGGTGCAGGGTCGTCTCCTCGGCGGCCTCCTCCGGCACGAAGTGCCCGGTGCCCGCCAGCACCTCGAACCAGTACGGCCCGGTCACCCACCGGCCGGTGTTCTGCACCGCCTCCGGCCCGACGACCTCGTCGTCCTCGCCCCACAGGAACCGGGTCGGCACCGACACCGGGCGGAAGGTCCCGGTCAGGTCGTTGGCCCGGTACCAGTTCAGCGCCGCCGTCAACGCGCCCGGCTCGCTGAGCCTGCGCACGTACTGGTTCACCCGCTCCTGCGGGATCGCCGCCGGCCACCCGGCCCGCAGCCGCGCCGCGTTGTCCGCCAGCAGCTCCCGCTCCGCCACGCCCGGCGTGCGCAGGTGGTCCAGGGCCGACCACCGCCGCTGCTGGTCCGGGTCGGTCCGCAGGGCGTGCGCCAGCGCGCCGGGGTGCGGCGCCGACACCGCCGTCAGCGTCCGGATCCGCAACGGGTAGCGGGCGGCGGCGATCCACGCCGCGAGCGCGCCCCAGTCGTGCCCGACCAGGTCGAACCGCTTCCAGCCCAGCGCGTCCGCGATGTCGCGCACGTCCTGCACGGCGTGCTCCAGCCGGTAGGCCGCCACGTCACGGGGTCGCACGCCCGGCGAGTAGCCGCGCAGGTCCGGCGCGACCGCCCGGTAGCCGTGCGCGGCGAGCGCGCGCAGCTGGTGTCGCCACTCGATGCCGCACTCCGGCACGCCGTGCAGCAGCAGCACCTTGCGCCCGGTCACCGGACCGGTCGCAATGGCGTCGAACGTGCCGGCGCCGGTCGTGACGCGCTCCCGGGTCAGGTCCGACTCGAAGACTGCGGGTCGTGATCGCATGTACTCATCGTGGCCGGCGGTGGACGCAGAGTCCCTGGTGTGCGCACCCGAGGCCGGGTGGGGGCAGCCCTACCCCCTTCGGGGTGGCCGTCCCGGTGTCGCCTCAGCCGAGCGTCCCGGTGACCTTCGCGTGCCCCTTGAGCAGGTTGCGGGCGATCGTGCGGCGCTGGATCTCGTCGGTGCCCTCGTAGATCCGCAGCAGCCGCAGCTCGCGGTACCAGCGCTCGATCGGCAGCTCCCGCGTGTAGCCCATCCCTCCGTGGATCTGGAGCACCCGGTCCACGATCTCGTTCGCCTTGATCCCGCCGTACAGCTTGGCGATGCTCTGCGCCTGCCGCGAGTCCGCGCCCCGGTCGACCAGCCACGCGGCGTGCAGCACGAGCCAGCGCAGCGCCTCGACCTCCACCGCCGAGTCGGCCAGCATCCACTGGATCGCCTGGTACTCGGCGATCGGCTTGCCGAAGGTCACCCGGTTGCGGGCCTGCTCGACGGCCATCTCCACCAGCCGCTCGCACGCCCCGAGCGCCCGCGCGGGCAGCAGGTAGCGGCCCTGGCCGATCCACTGCATGGCCAGCCGGAAGCCCTGCCCGACCTCGCCCAGCACGTTCGCCCGAGGCACCCGCACCCCGTCGAAGACCAGCGCCGCCGGGCCCCACTCGCCCATGGTCGGGATGGGCTCGGACCGCCAGCCCATCTCCCGGTCGACCAGGAAGCACGTGACGCCGCCGTCCGCGCCCCTCTCCTTGTCGGTCACCGCGAACACCATGGCGAAGTCGGCCTCGTTGCCCTGGGTGATGAACGTCTTCTCGCCGGTGATCACCCAGTCGTCGCCGTCCTGCCGGGCGGAGGTGCGGATGGCCTTGGCGTCCGACCCCGCGCCCGGCTCGGTGATGGCGAAGCACGACACCCGCTCGCCGGAGATGGTCGGCAGCAGGTAGCGGGTGCGCTGCTCCTCGTTGCCGTGGAACAGGATGTTGTCGGCGTGGCCGCCGAACCGGAACGGCACGAAGCTGCGCCCCAGCTCCTGTTCGACCAGCGCGGTCATCACCGCGCCCAGCCCCATCCCGCCGTACTCCTGCGGCGTGAGCACGCCGAAGAACCCGGCCTTCTTGGCCTTGTCCTGCAACGCCTTCAGCTCCTCGCGCGGCAGGCCCGGCTCGCCCGCGCGCTCGCGGCGCAGCACGTCGGGTTCCAGCGGCAGGATCTCCTTGCGCACGAAGGTCCGCACCCAGTCGCGGATCTCCTTCTGCTCGTCGTCGAGCGTGAAGTCCATGACGTCCTCCTCCTGGAACCGCTGGAACCGCTGGGACCTAGGCGAACGCGCTGGTCCCGGTCAGCGCGCGGCCGATGAGCAGCTTCTGGATCTGGCTGGTGCCCTCGTAGAGGGTCGTGACCCTGGTGTCGCGCAGGTACTTGCCGACCGGGTACTCGTCCACGTAGCCGTAGCCGCCGAACACCTGGATCGCGTTGTTCGCCACCCGCACGGCGGCCTCCGAGGCGTACAGCTTGGCCATGGACGCCTCGGTCCCGAACGGCTCGCCCCGGTCCGCGAGGTCCGCGCACCGCCACGTGAGCAGGCGGGCCGCGTCGGTCTCCACCGCCATGTCCGCCAGCAGCTCCTGCACCAGTTGGAACCCGGCGATGGGCTTGCCGAACTGCTCGCGCTCCTTGGCGTAGCGCAGGCTCACCTCCAGCGCGCCGCGCGCGGCCCCGACGCACCCGGCGGCCACCGACATCCGGCCCCGGTCCAGCGCGGCCATGGCGAGCCGGAACCCGCCGCCCTCGTCGCCGATCCGGCAGTCGTCGGGCACCCGCACGTCGTCCAGGGCCAGTTCGGCGGTGGCCTGGCCGCGCATCCCGAGCTTGCCCCTGATCTCGCGCGCGGCGAAGCCGGGGGAGCCGGTCGGCACCAGGAACGCCGTGATGCCCTTCGGGCCCGGACCGCCGGTGCGGGCGAACACCAGCGCCACGTCCGCCCACGTCCCGTTGGTGATGAACACCTTCGTGCCGTCCAGCACCCAGCCGCCGCCGTCCCGCCGCGCGGTGGTGGCCAGCGACGCGGCGTCCGACCCGGTGCCGGGCTCGGTGAGGCCGAAGCAGCCCAGCGCGCGGCCCGCGCACAGGTCCGGCAGCCACCGCCGCCGCTGCTCGTCGGTGCCGTGCCGGGCGATCGTCTTGCCGACCAGGCCCAGCGACACCGAGACGATGCCGCGCACCGCCGAGTCGGCCCGCGCCAGCTCTTCGAGGACCAGGCAGTACGCCAGGTGGTCGCCGCCCGAGCCGCCGTCCTGCTCGGGTACGCCCAAGCCGAGGAACCCGACCTCGCCGAGCGCCGGCACCAGGTCGCGGTCGATCGCCTCGTCGCGGTCCCAGCGCGCGGCGTGCGGGGCGATCCGCTCCTCGGCGAACCGGTGCGCGAGTGCCTTGAGGTCGCGGTGCTCGTCGGAAAGTCGCAGATCCACCCCGGTGGCCTCCTCAACGAACGGTGTTAGGTTTCCCAACGTAGGGCGCACCCGAACCCGAGGCAAGAGGAGCCGACCCATGCCGAGGACACCGATCCTGAGCGCCTCCGGCATCCGCGCCACCGCCCTGGCCATCATCGACCGGGACGGGCTGGACGGCCTGTCGATGCGCAAGCTGGCCGCCGAGCTGGGCGTGCGCGCGGCGTCCCTGTACGGGCACGTGACCACCAAGGACGACCTGCTGCACGAACTGGCCGGCGAGATCCTGGAGCGGGTCGACGTCGGCGGTTTCGCCGACGGCGACTGGCGGCACGGCCTCACCACGTGCGCCCGCTCGTACCGGGCGGCCCTGGCCGAGCACCCGAACATCGTGCCGTTCCTGGCGTACGGCCCGGCGCACCGCGAGGCGTCCCTGCGCAGGCTGGACGTGGTGCACGGCGGCCTGGTCCGGGCGGGCTGGGGCCGGCGCGAGGCCACCATGATCGCCGCGTCGCTGATGTACCTGGTCTTCGGCGCGGCGCTGAGCACGTTCTCCAGCGGCTTCTCCCCCGACCAGGCCGCCTACCGCGACCGCTACCCGAACCTGGACAAGGCCCACCTGCTCCCGGCCGTGGCGGCGGAGCTGGACCACGACAGCTTCGAACTGGCCCTGGCCGCCTTCGTCGACGGCCTCGCCCTGCGCCACCCGGGGTCGCCCCGTCGCGCCGGTCCGTGATCTTCCGGCGAGGGCGGGCGGTGCGGGTTAGGCTCGCCGCGTGGCTGCCAAGGCTGTTGAGCTGACCGTCGGTGAGCGGGTCGTGCGGGTGTCCAACCCCGACAAGCCGTACTTCCCCGAGCGCGGCATCACCAAGCTCCAGGTCGTGGAGTACTACCTCGCCGTCGCGGAACCGCTGCTGGGCGTCCTGCGCGAGCGGCCCACGACGCTCAAGCGGTACGTGGACGGCGTGACCGGCGAGGCGTTCTACCAGAAGCGGCTGCCCAAGGGCGCGCCCGACTGGGTGCAGACGGCGCGCATCACGTTCCCGTCCGGCCGGTCCGCCGACGAGGTGTGCCCGACCGAACCCGCCGTCCTGGCGTGGGCCGCCAACCTCGGCACGTTCGACTTCCACCCGTGGCCGGTCCGCCGGGCGGACACCGACCACCCGGACGAACTCCGCGTCGACCTCGACCCGCAACCGGGCACCGACTTCGGCGACGCGGTGAAGGTCGCGCTGGTGCTGCGCGAGGTGCTCGGCGAACTGGGCCTCACCGGCTACCCGAAGACCTCCGGCGGACGCGGCATCCACGTCGCCGTGCGCATCCGCCCGGAGTGGGACTTCATCGACGTCCGGCACGCCGTGATCGCCCTGGCCCGCGAGGTCGAGCGCCGCGCCCCGGACCTGGCCACCACGTCGTGGTGGAAGGAGGAACGCGGCGAGAAGGTCTTCCTGGACTACAACCAGGCCGCCCGGGACCGCACCATAGCCTCCGCGTGGTCCGTCCGAGGCACCCCGCGCGCCACCGTCTCCACCCCGGTGACGTGGGACAGGCTGTCCACAGTGGACCCGGACGACTTCGACGTCCTGACCGTCCCGGCGTACCTGGCCGAACACGGCGACCCCCACGCCGGCCTGGACGCCGAGGCGTACGGGCTGGAAACCCTGCTCGACTGGTACGAATCCGACGAACGCGGCGAAATGCCGTACCCCCCGGACTACCCGAAGATGCCCGGCGAACCGCCCCGCGTCCAACCGTCCCGGAAGCGCAACTAGCGCCGAGGGGACAGGTCGCTCTCACGTCTCGCGGGCACTGGCACAGCGTCCACTCGCCGGATGACCTGGGCGGTATCGGGGAAGAGGTTGAGTCGCACCGACTCGCCGACCGGTCGCCTTCCGACTCGACCCGTCGCCGGCTGCGCGAGGCGGTGCTGCACAACACGTGCGCGTACTCGCGGATCGCTGAGGAGTTCGGCGACTGGTCCGTGGCACGGCCGCTGCCCGCGACCGCGGAGACCCTGACCCGAGTGCGTCTCCTGCCTGGCTGACTCGGATAAGGCACCCTCGACCATCGAGCAGGCCGTGACCGCCATCCGGAGCCTGCACCGCGTCGCTGGGCATCCGAACAGCTCCGACACCGAAGGTGCGCGTTTGGTGTTTCGTCTCCACCGCCGTTGACTCGCCCAATCCGGCGAGCGCGCAAGGCCCCGCCGGTCATCAACGAGTCGCTGCGACTGATGATCGACGCCTGCGACCCGGCCACGCAGACGGGCCTGTGTGACCGAGCCGTGCTCGTACTCGGCTTGGCGATGATGGGCCGCCATAGCGAACTGGAGTTGTCCGGCTTGCGTGAGACCGCCGACGGGCTTGGAGGTACTGGTCCGCAAGTCGAGACCGACCAGCCCGCCCTCCGCGTCGAGGTCGCTATCCCGCGCGGCAGCCACCCGACACCGACCCGGTCCGCGTGGTCAAGGCGTGGACGGACGCGCTTGCCGAACGCGGCGTCACCGACGAGCGGCTGCTGCGGTCGGTCGACCGGCACAGCAGGATCGGCGGGAATTTGAGCACGAACGCCGTGGCGACAATCGTCAAGGCTGCCGTCGGCCGGGCCGGGCTGCCTGACGCCGAGTCGTACTCGGCGCACTTGCTGCGCGCTGGCGGGCCACCTCCGCTTACCCGGCCGGGGTGCCGGTCTCGGTGATCGCTGCGCATGGACGCTGGAAAGGGTCCTCGCCGGTCGTGCTTGGCTGGGTGCGCGGTGGACAAGTGGCGCGACAACCCAATGCGGGGCGTCGGGCTGTAGTCCTACGGGCCGGACTAGAGGCGTGCGAAGAGCACGGAAAAGGACGGTTGTGCCGCACCCTGTTGACGTGCGGCTTACGTATGCGAGCCGGGGCGAGGGATGCGGCTCGGGATGAGGGATGGTCTTGTGCCCCTCCGGGGTGTCCGGGATCGCCGGATTCTCGGAGTAGTCTGCTAGGCCACCACCCAGAGTGATCAGCAAGGGGGCCGGATGGCTCGTCGGTACCTGTTCTCGGATGAGAGCGGAGACCTCCAGTTCCGCGCTGCCCCGCAGGTCAGCCGGTACTTCGCTGTGGGCACCCTGCTGATCGAGGAGCCGGAGCTGGGCAAGCTGCGCCAAGCTCTTGCCACCGCGAGGGATGAACTGGCCTGGGCGCGGCACGGCCTCGACTCGACCTTCCACGCGACCACCGACAGTCAGCACGTCAGAGACACGGTTTTCGAGGCGTTGAAGCCGATCGACTTCCGAGTGGACGTCACGTTGGTCGACAAACCGAAAGCCCAGCCGAAGATCAGGCCGGACGACCCCACGTTCTTCCGCTACGCCTGGTACTACCACCTCAAGTACCTCGCGCCTCGGACCCTGCAGGTTAACGACGAACTACTGGTCGTCGCGGCGTCCATCGGGACCAAGAAGGGGCGTGCCGCGTTCCGCGGAGCCATCGAGGACGTGATGACCCAGTGCTTGCCGTTCCGCGTGAAGCGCACCCTGGCCTTCTGGCGGGACGAGTCCGACTTCGGTCTGCAAGCAGTTGACTACTGTACGTGGGCAGTCATGCGTGCTTGGGAACGCGGCGACGATCGGAGTCTCAAGTTGATCAAGGACAAGGTGTGCAGCGAGTACGACCTCTTCAGGTCCGGCACGCAGGCCTACTACTGATCCAGAAAGCACGAACCCCCGGCCAACTAGGCGGAAGCCGAGCCCAGGGGCTCTTTCGTCGGACGGGGTCGCGCTCCATGAGCTTAGCGCGTGTACACGCTTGCGATTACTCCCTTTGGGGTGACGCCATGCACCCGGCATGTGTTCTATATCACACTCAGGCTGGTGCTACGCAGGCATCTGTCGGCGCTGATAGCAGCTTCTGTGCAGGTCAGGACTTGTCAGGTGGGTCATTTCAACGTCAAGAGAGCCCATCTCAAGCTATACGACATCTGGAGTAGTGGGCTTGCTTCGGATGTCGTGTAGGCGAGTGAAGTCGGAGCTGTGGCCTTGTAGCGCAATGCCGTCAGGACGCTCACCCGCCGGCGCTGCGCCTGCACCTGCTCGGTACGCCGCTGCCGACCATCGCGGCCTCGTCGAGTACCGCACCGGTCTCCGTCGCGCCGGACGCCATGGCCTCCATCGCTTTGCTCGGGACGATGTATCGGGTACGGATCTTCACCGCAGGGAAGGCATCGTCCCGGATCGCGCGGTAGGGCGTGGCGGCGCTCACGCGTAAGATCTCCGCCGCCTCGCGCACCGTGTGAACAGCGGCCCGCTCGTCGTCTCACTCACGGCGTTGTGGTTGTGCGCCAGGTTGATCGTAGGAACGGGCCACGGCCTCCTCAATCCGATCGTGTGGCGGTGCAGGTGTGCGTGACCGGATGACGACCCGAACGGGCAGTTCCGGCGTTCGTGCCGCGCGCCAGGCTCGACCAGTGGGAATGCCTACCGACGCTGGGTACGAGGCTGACGACTACCTGCACAAGGCGCTGGGTGCGCGGAGTCGGGACTACCAGGCGACCGGAGCCGAGCGTACCGAGCTGCTGGCGCTGTCGCCGCTGGACGTCGGGCTGGCGGCCTTCTTCGAGCTGCGCCGGGCAAATCTGGATGCGGAGAACGCACCGCAGCGCTGACGAAGTACACCCGTTGGCTGGAGGAAAATCATCGCGGCTGCCCCGGCACGCAGACGCGCTGAGGACGCAGGCGCGGGCGATGGATCGACACGCTCGTGCGCTGAACGACTTCGAGCGGGGAAATCGGCGGCGTGAGCGCTGAGCCGCTGCGGCTCTGCAGGTCAACTGGTGGGGAGTCGGGCACCCCGTCACCTGAATGATGAGCCGACTCGACCCGGCTACCGTCGGAAGCGGCCGGGAGGTGCCGATGCGGACAGCACGGGAGCGAAGCCGCTGGAACTCGGGTCAGCGCGTCCGCGTGATCCGCAAGCGGCGCGGCCTGTCACAGGACACCGCGGGCTGGCCGGGCTTATCAAGCCCTACCAGAAGTCGGCCAGCCCGATGGCCGTTATGCGGCTGCCCCAGCAACGGATGTTGGCCATCCGGTCAGGAGCTTTCGACCTTGTGGATCGCAAGCAGGATTTTCTCGCTTCCTGTCAGCACCGTGTTCCACGGCTGCAAGCACCGGACGCGTTCACTGCTGCCCGCCGGAGTGGTCACGCACACCGTGGTCCACTCCTCGATCGCCTCGCCGACCTCCCCCACGGCCCGCTCCACCACCACGTAGCGGTTGTCCATCGCGTCGGCCTGGTCGCCGATCTCCTCGATCGTCTTGCGGAAGTCCAGGATGGCCTGGAGGCAGTCGGGCTTGAACATGGCCTCGCTCGGGCACGCGCTGCGTGGTGACAGGGCGGGGAGCCGTTTCTCCCACAGCGGAGCCAGTTTGGTAGGTGCGGCGGTTGCGGTGATCGTCCTCGTCGCGGCCGACGACGAGGACGGCACGGCCGTGGGTTCGCCCTCGGAGCAGGCGGTGAGCAGGGCTGCCACGACGAAGGCCGCTATGACACGCATGGAGGGTCATTCGCGCGGGTCGGTGTTCGCGTTACTGATAGGGCTCGGAGACGGCGGCCCGCCTCGCGCACGAGTCTGACCCGGCCTTCAAGCCTATCGCCGCCCAGGTGAGTCAGGACATCCTCGATGAGGTCAACAAGCCGGAGACCGACCAAGGGCGGCTGTGTCACGTGTGGTGCGGTGGGGGCGATGTACGGGTGTGCGTCGACGTCTTCTGCTGTTCGCGTGGGTCCTGGTCGTGGTGGGGCTGGGCTGGTGGGTGCTCGCGGTCACCCTGCTCGACAGCGGGGAGCGGGCGAACGCCAGTGGGTTCGGGCAGTTCGTGTTGGCGGCTGTCGGGCTGGTCATCGTGGTCGGCGACCTGGTCGTCAAAGCCGTCCGGCCCGTCGACCCGCCCGACCTCGACGAGCTGACCGACCGGCTCGCGCTGCACCTGCGCGCGCAGTGGGAGCAGGCCGCCGCCGACCGGGGGCTGGTGCAGCCCGCCCCGCTGCCGGTCCGGTGGCGGCGCAGCACCGAGCCGGTGGCCGGGCCGGTGGTGGCGGCCGTGGGGGACCGGGGCGGGCGTCCGCCGTTCGAGCCGTTGCCCGGGTTGGTCCGGGTGACCGCCGGGAAGTTGCGCAACGGCACCAGGAACTCGCTGCACCGGCTCTACGGCGGGCTGCCGTCGGGTCGGCTGGTCGTCGTCGGCGGGCCCGGGGCCGGGAAGTCGTCCACCGCCGTGCTGCTCCTGCTCGACGCGTTGCGCTACCGCGACCAGGTCGACCCCGGCGTGCGGGCCGAGGTGCCGGTGCCGGTGTTGACGACGCTGGCCGACTGGGACCCGACGACCGTGCCGCTCGCCGACTGGGTGGTCGGGAAACTGGCCGGGTCCGGGCTGTCGCGCGGGCGTCGCGGGACGGAGCAGGCCGCGCGGTTGTTGCGCGCCAAGCGGGTCGCGCTGTTCCTCGACGGCCTGGACGAGGTGCCGCCGCAGACCAGGGCCGCCGCCCTGCGCGCGCTCAGCGCCCAGGCCGACGTGCGGGTCGTGCTGCTGTCCCGGACGAGCGAGCTGGTCGACGCTGCGGCGCACCAGCCGTTCGTGGGGGCCGTCGCGGTCCAGTTGGAGCCGCTGCGCCCGGCGGACGTGGCCGACCACCTCCTGCGCCACCTGACCGAACCGGCACCTGCGGCGTGGCAGGCGGTGGCCGCCGCCGTCGCCGACGAACCGGGGTGCCCGGTGGCGCAGGCGCTGACCACACCGCTCGGGTTCGGGCTGCTCCGAGACGTCCACCCGGCCACCGCACCCGTCGACCGGCTGCTGGACGTCCGCGAGTTCCGCACGGCGCAGGCCGTCGTGGACCACCTGCTGGACGAGGCGGTCCGGTCCGCCTACACGCCCCGGCCCGGCGAACCGCCACCGCCGTGCTCGCCGGAGCGGGCGCGGTCCGCGCTGGCCGTCGTCGCCACCCACCTGACCGCGCGCGGGACGCGGGACCTGGCCTGGTGGAAGCTGCCCGAGTGGGTGCCGCTGCCGCTGTTCAGCCTGCTCGCCTTCCTGCCCACGGCGTGCGGGTTCTCCGCGTTGTTCGCCCTCGGGCTCTTTCTCGCCCTGACGAGCATCGATGCGGCGGCCCCGATGCTGGCGACCTACCCGCTGGCGATCTTCACCGCGGCCTTCCTGGTCGCCTTCGCCCTTGCCTACCTCGTCGCGTTCCTCCGATGGGCGGCGATGGTGGTGGTGGGTCGCCTGCACGCGCGCGTCCCGCCGTGGCTGCGGGCGTTCGCCAGCCCGGTGAAGCCACCGCAACGCCCGCTGCTCGGCCGTGGCCCGTGGAGGTTCAAGCGGTCACGGCTGTGGGGCTTGGCCGCCGTTCCCCTCTTCGGCGTGGTGCTCGGTTCCGCGACGCTGGTGGTCGACGGGACGTTCGGGCTGTTCCTGCCGGGATTCGTCGTCGGTGCCGCGCTGGGCCTGGCGGGCGCGCTGGTGGACGTGGTGGTCGACAAGGCCGCCGTGGTCGAGAGCAACCCGCTGCGGGCGGTCCGCAGCGACTGGGCCGCCGTGTGGTCGGCTGGTGCGGTGATGGCGGTGGTCGGCCTCGGCGCCGGCGGGCTGGTCGGGTGGGAGGCCGGCCTGTGGTGTGGGTTGTTCGGCGCGGTCGGTGCGCTGTCGATGTGGATCGACGGGTCGTCGGCCTGGCGGGCCTCGGTCGCCCAGGCGTACCTGTGGGCGCGCTACCGGACACCGTTGCGGCTGCTGAGGTTCCTCGAAGGCGCGCGCACCCGTCACCTGGTGCGCCTGGTGGGCCCGGTCTACCAGTTCCGCCACGCCACCCTCCAGGACCGCCTCGCGGGTGGTCCCGCGAGCCCGCCCGCAGACCGCGAGGCCGGACCCACGTACGGGGTACGGCTCGATCAGGGGTGTGCGGGGACCGGCTGATCGGCGGGGACGAGCGGTAGGGGACGGCGCGCGCGGGTGGCGCAGGTGATCAGTCGAGCCGATCACCTCCGCCGAACTTTCCGCCTCGCGGACGAAGATCGCGGCCGATCGGCGGCGGGCGCTTGTAGCGTTCGGGGTATGGAGTTCGTCATCCGTGTCGCGGCGCCCCTGCCCGTGTTGCCCCGCCTGCCGGTGGCCCGGAGGAGGGTGCTCGCCCTGGCGGAACGGGACGGCCTGCTGTGCCGGTGGTGCGGGCTCAAGGCCGACCTGGAGTGGCCCGTGGGCCACCCGGCCGCGCCGGTGGCGACCCGCACCGGCTCCGGCGAGCCGGAGGACGTGCGGCTGGCGCACCGGTTCTGCGACGACCCGGCGAACCGCAAGTTCGACCGGTCCGAGCCGGACGCCACGGTGCGGGTGCGCCGGGCCCGGCTGGCGTTCGCGGTGGAGCTGGCCCGGACGCCCGGCGACCACGCCCGCCGGTGGCGGCGCTTCGACCGGGGCAGCGACCGGCAGCGCACGACCGTCGCGCACCTGCGGTCGATGGCCCGCATCGGCGTCCGCCCCGGCCTGGCCGACGTGGCGGCGGTGGCCACCGGCCCGCTGTCCAGGTCCCTCTACGAGGCCCGTGTGCGCCGCTGGTCCCACCGCCCGCTCCCGACCGCCGACCAGCGCTCGGTGGAAGTCCGCCGCGCCGACTGATCCCGCGCGCCCTTCCGACATCCGCCGGCACCGCTGGTCGCGGCACTCCCGTCGGAACCGCGCGAGCGGTCGGGCTACGCGAGTTCCAGCCGCATCCCGAACCGCCGGTCGGCGGCGATGTCGTGGGCGACCAGCTCGGCCACCGGCCGCCCGCCGCTCGTGGTCGTCGTGGTGAGCCGGTAGGCGTCCTTCTCCGCGTCCAGGTCGACCGGGGTCGCGCGCAGCGAGGCCCCGGCGGGCAGCGTCACCCGGTAGCGCAGGTAGGCCAGCGGGTTGCCCATCTTCATCACGAACTCGTCCGTCCGCCCGAGCATCAGCGGGGCTGCTTTACCCGGCCACCGCACCTCGAACCGCAGAATTACTTCCTCACCTTTTCGGGGAGCGTCGGCGGGGAAGTGCACGAGCACCTCCAGCCGTCCATCGGCGAGCCACCGGGACGTGCGTTCGCATTGATCTCCCCGGAATTCACCGACCTCGATGCCCGTGACGTCGACCTGTACTTTCCGGCGCACCGCGGGTGCCTGCGGAAAATTCGGTCCCAGGCGGACCCGGTAGAACCCGAGCTGGTCGCGCTGGACGAATGCGTGGACGAGTATCGAGGCGCACACGTCTCCATTCGGGGCCACCTCGGCGGTCTCCTCCCAGCGGTCGATCCGCCACAGCGGCTGGATCTCGTCGTAGATGAGGTCGCAGTAGTGGCCGACCAGTTCTTCGCGGTCGAGCAGCTTGGTGTGCACCACCGCCCGGCTGCGGGCGAGCACGGCCAGCGCACCCACCACGCACAGCGCCCCGGCCAGCAGGAATGCGGCGGTGACGACCGCCGAGCCGAAGGACGCCCCGAGCACGCTGCCGAACGCGAGCAGCCCTCCGGTTGCCTTGATCAAGCCAGGCAGGCCCTTGTCGGCCAGGTGGCAGTCCACTGCGGAGATCAGTTTTTCCAGCATCCGACCCTCCCCTGACCGGCGCGTTCGGGCGTCCGGAAGTCCGCGCCCGTCGACCGTGCCGGATCGTCGTGAGGGAAGCACCGCCGGCGTCGGCGGTCAATTCATTCCCGATGGGCCCGACTATGCATGGCGTGCATAGCCGGGTTCCTCCGGTGGGAAGCGAACGGGGACTACTTGTCCCCGCTCTCGCCGCCCTCTCCGCCTCGGTTCTGAACCATGAGAACTCCACTAAATCGGACATGGGTGGATGACCTCTTCGCCCAAGATGACGGTGCTTTTCAAGGTCCGGCGCAGTAAATCACACGCGATCGGGACCGCTACTTGCGGGGTGGAATAACCGGTTCACCGGGAACCGGTCGGCGGTTAGTCTCGCGCGCGTGGACTTGTTCCCGGTAGCGGAGACCGAAGCCCAGTTCGAACGGATCGCGGCGGACGAGCGGGTGCTGCGGCCCGCCGTCGACGCGCTGTGCCGCCACCTCGGCCTCGACGGCGCGGTCGAGCGGTTCGCGGACGGGTCGTTGCCCGTCTACGCGGTGGGCGCGCGCCACGTCCTCAAGCTCTTCCCCGCCGTGTACGCCGGCGAGGTCGCCACCGAGCGGGACGTGCTCGACGCCGTCGCCGGCCGGCTGCCGGTGGCCACGCCCGAGGTCCTCGGTGCCGGGGAGTTCGGCGGCTGGGGCTACGTCCACATGTCCCGGCTGCACGGCACGAGCCTGGTCGACGTCTGGCCCGGCCTCGACGGCACGGGGCGGCGGGACGTCGCCCGGCAGGTCGGCGAGGCGCTGGCGGTGCTGCACACGATCACCCCGCCGGTCGCGCACCCCGCCGACTGGGGCGCGTTCGTCGCGCGGCAGGCGGCCGGGTGCGCCGCCCGTCAGGAGGGCCGGGGCCTGGCACCGGCCTGGTTGGAGCAGATCCCGGACTTCCTGGCCTCCGTCGACCTGTCGGACCCGGACCTGGTCCTCACGCACACCGAGGTGATGAGCGCGCACCTGCTCGTCCGGGACGGCCGGCTGTCCGGCCTGGTCGACTTCGAGCCCGCCATGCGCGCCGCCCGGGAGTACGAGTTCGTCGCCACGGGCGTCTTCCTCACCCGGGGCGACGGGGACGCGAACGCCGCGCTGCGGGCCGGCTACGGCCGCGAGGTCGACCCGCGCCGGGTCATGGCGTACGCGCTCCTGCACGTCTACTCGAACCTGCCGTGGTACCTGCGCGAGGTGCCGACCGGGGCGACCACCCTGGACGGCCTGGCGGAGCACTGGTTTGGGCCAACCGGCTAGATGTCGCAGCGGTTCAGCCGCGATCCGACTACACCTCTCGTACCATGGGCGTCGACGCTGGAGCGAGGAGGTCGGCCGTGGCGGGTGCCTACGTGGTGCGGTTCGTCGGCGGTCCGCTGGACGGTCGGGTCGACTCGGTGAGCACTCCGCCGGAGGCTCCCAAGCCGACGCTCACCCACGTGCACCTGCACGGCGGGCCGAAGATCGTGCACCACTACGACCTCCAGTACGCCGTCGAGTACGGCTGCGAGTACCGCCTCCGCGTCGAGGACTGACCCCGGAGACCCCGCCCCCGGCCGCTCCTGCCGCTGCGGGCAGCGCCGACCGTTCCCTTTCAGTCCACTATGGACGATCAAATTCCCGGTGGCGGTGCCGCCGTGTCGCGGTGAACCGAGGGGTGGGCGGAGGAGTGACCGCGTACCGCTCGCGGGGGCGGTTGGTCCACTGTGGACGGTGGGGTCGTCGTGCGGTCTTGCTTGCGTTCTCCGCTCGTCTGTCGGCACAGTGGGTGCCCCGTCCCGGCCGGCTCGCGGAATTGTCGGTGCCGTAGGGCAAGCTGCACGCGACGGAACATGATCGGCAGTGGAGGTGCCCGATGGCGAAGGCGAAGCAGAGTTCCTTGTCGGCCGAGGACCTCGACCACCTGCGCGCGGAGCTCGCCGAGGGCCGCCCGCCCGTGGTGTGGTTCACCTCGGCGGCGGTCGGCGTCGAGGCGGGCAGGTCGGCGAAGGTGCTCGCGTTCACCGACCCGCCGGAGGGCGACTACATCCAGGTGCGGCCGACGGGCGACAAGGACGAGTTGTCGTTCTCGCCCGGTGAGCTCACCCTGAAGAAGCCCGCGCCGCGCCGCAAGACGCCCCCGCCGCCACCCCGGCCGGAGCCGGTGGCCGCCGCACCCGCCCCGATCGAGCACCTCTACACCCCGGAGCCCAAGCCCGTGCCCCCGAAGCCCGCACCCAAGCCCGCACCCGCCGCCACCCCGGCAGCCGCGCCCGCCCGCGCCGCCGGCCGCAAGCAGCCCAAGCCGGCCGAGGTCACCGTCACGCTGACCTCCACCGCCGAGGGGGAGTGGACCGTGGACGTGCAGACCGGCGCGAAGCGGGTGCTCAAGAACGCCCCGATCGCGGCGTCCGCCGTGGCGCAGGCCGCGAAGCTGCTCCTGCCGGAAGTCGACGAGGCCGTGGAGACGGTTTTGAGCGCCGCTCGGGAACGGCACTTGGCGCGCGTCGAACAACTCCGCGCGGAGTTGGAGGCCGCCCAGCGCGCATTGGATGAGCTGACCGGCTGAAATAGGGCCACGCAGTGCGACATCCAGATGACAATTGTTCCGCGAACGGGTGACTGCTCTTCCCACGGCCGGCGGTAGGGCGCACCGTGGGTGCCGTCATACCGTGCCACTAGCTGGATGCCCACGCGATCACTCGGAGGCCACGATGGCGGTAGAGATCACGACCACGGAACAGGTCCCGGCGGCCGGCAGCTGCGGCTGCTGCGGCGGGTGCACCGGTCCCGGCTGCGGGTGCTGCTCGAGCTGTTGATTCCGCGCAGTCGACGGCCCCTGCGGACCCCGGTCCGCAGGGGCCGTCGCACGTCTCGGCGCGGAAACACCGGTGGAATGCCGGTGGAATGCCCTCCGACCGTCGACCGCGCTTTGTGTATTCATAGAGGACAAATACGCTCGAGTGCGCGGCCGGCAATTGTCAGGGCGGGCAGACCGTGCCACTGGTCGGCAATTTCGCGTCCACCAGGAAATCCACGGCGGACTGCGTCGCGCACGCCGACTGCACCAGCGCGCCGTGCCCGGCACCCTGCCAACCGACCACCACGCCTGCCGGCAGCGCCTGGGCCGCCCGCTCGGTGCCGCCCACCGGCGTGACCGGGTCGTTCGCAGTGCTCACCACCAGGATCGGCGGCGCGCTGGTCAGCTTCGGCACCTGCGGCAGCGGCGGCACCGGGAACGGTCCGCACAGCAGCAGCCGCCGCGCGTACCAGGCCCCGAACAGCGGGTGCTTGGTCCGCCAGTCGTCGGCCATGCTCTTCACCCGCTCCGGCGGTATCCGGGTCGTGGTGTCGTTGCACCGGGTCACGATGCCCGGGTCGAGCAGCGGCGGGTTCTCGTCGCGGTCCACCACCTGCGGGCGCACGAAGTCCGTCAGCGGGGCCCCGTTGCCCTGCTCGGCGGCCACCAGCGCGTCGGCCAGCGCCGGCCACCGCGAGCGGTCCGCCAACCCCGCCAGCACCGCCGACACCGCCGTGCCGGGCGTCAGGTCCAGGTCGTTGCCCCGGATCTTCTTGGCGCGCAACGCGTCGAGCAGCGCCGTGAACCTCTTGGTGGCGTCCTGTCCCAGCGGGCACGACCGGATCACGCAGTCCTTCTGGAACGCCGCGAACGTCTCCTCGGCGGCGACCGCCTGCGCCTGCGCCACCCCCGGCACGTCCAGCGTCGGGTCCGGCGCGCCGTCGAACACCACCCGGCCCACCCGGTCCGGGTAGCGGCTCGCGTACAGGGTCAGCACCCGCGACCCGTCGCCGACGCCGATCGCGTTGAGGTGCGCCGTGCCCAACGCCTCCCGCAACTGCTCCAGGTCCGCCGACGCGCGCCACGAGTCCACGGCGGGCAGCCGGTTCTCCAGGTCCAGCACGCACTCCTGGCTCGCCCGCCCGATCGACTCCAGCAGCGCGTCCTGGGACGGGCTGTCCGGATCGGACTCCACGATCCCGACCCGCGCCACCTCCGGCACGCACTGCACGCCGTCCGACTTGCCGGTGCCCCGCCGGTCCACGCCGATCAGCGAGAACGTGCTCAGCAGCGCGGGCGGCAGCGACGCCGCCATCCGGGCCGCCTTCACGGTCCCCGGCTCGCCGTCCGGGTCGCCCACCACGACCAGCGCGCTGCCGCCCGTGCCGACCTTCAGCAGCGACATGCCGAGCGCGCCGCGCCCCGGCCGGTTGGGCACGTCCAGCTTCACGGTGAGCCGCGCGCACTCGTACTGCTGGTCGCCCGCCGGGGCCGACGCACCCATCCGCGCCTTCGTCGCGTCGGTGCACGACGACCAGGTCAGCGACGACTTCATGTTCTCCAGCGGGGGGACCTCGCGCGGACCGGTCGGAGCCGACCCCTGGGTCTGGTCGTCGTCGCCGTGCACGGCGATCACCGGCCGCGACGACGGGCCGGCGCTGCACGCGCCCAGCGCGGTCAGGGCCACCAGCAACAGGGCGGCGTGGCGCCGACGCGGCACAGTCGTCCCCTCACTCTCGGTCGACGGGTGGTGCAAAGCCTCACATAAGCGAGGTGAGACTTCGGTGAGCGGGGGAGGATGGCCGACGTGGTCATGGTGCACGTCGAAGGTGTCCCCGAGCGGCGGACCCCCGGTTCCGGGCCGGTCGCCGCCGTCGCGCGCGCGTTCGGCGCGATCCCGCCGCCGGCGCTCGTGCTGCTCGGCGTGGTGAGCGTCCAGGTCGGCGCGGCGGTGGCGAAGCAGCTGTTCACCCTGGCCGGGTCGGCCGGCACGGTGACGCTGCGGCTCGTGCTGGCCGCCCTGGTGCTGCTGGTCGTGTGGCGGCCGTCATTCCGGGTCGACAAGCGCACCCTGCTGGTCGTCGCCGGGTACGGCGGCGTCCTGGGCGCGATGAACCTGACCTTCTACCAGGCCATCGAGCGCATCCCGCTGGGCGCGGCGGTCACCATCGAGTTCCTGGGGCCGCTCGCGGTGGCCGTGCTCGGGTCGCGGCGCTGGCTCGACGGCGTGTGGGCGCTGCTCGCCGCCGCCGGCGTGCTGCTGCTGACCAGGGCCGACGGCGGCCTGGAGCTGACCGGCGTGCTGTTCGCCCTGGGCGCGGCGGTGTGCTGGGCCGGTTACATCCTGCTGGCGGCGGCGCTGGGCAGCCGCACCTCCGACGGGCGGGGGCTGGCGCTGGCGATGGTGTTCGCGGCGGTGGTCGTGCTGCCGTTCGGCGTGGTCGACGCGGGCACCGCCCTGCTCGACCCGGTCGTGCTGATCGCCGGCCTGGCCGTGGCGCTGCTGTCGTCGGTCATCCCGTACTCGCTGGAGCTGGAGGCGCTGCGGCGCATCCCGCCGCGCGTGTTCGGCATCCTGATGAGCCTGGAGCCGGCCGTCGCGGCGGTAGCCGGGCTGGTGGTGCTGCACGAGGCCCTGCTCCCGGCACAATGGGTCGCGGTGTGCTGCGTCGTCCTGGCATCGGTCGGGGCGACCCGCACCGCGCGACCCCCGGAGGCATAGATGGTGCGGAGCGAGGCGGCGACGGTCGAGGAGTACCTCGGTGAGCTGCCGGACGAGCGGCGGGACGCGGTGGCCGAGGTGCGGGAGGTGATCCTGGCCAACCTGCCCGAGGGCTACGAGGAGGGCATGGCGTGGGGGATGATCACCTACTCGGTGCCGCTGAGCCGTTCGGGCAAGACCTACAACGGGCAGCCGCTGGCGTACGTGGCGCTCGCGTCCCAGAAGAACCACCTGTCCCTGTACCTGACGTGCGCGTACGGCGAGCGCGAGCAGGAGTTCCGCGCCGAGTTCGAGGCCACCGGGCGCAAGCTGGACATGGGTAGGAGCTGCATCCGCTTCAAGCGCCCCGCGGACCTGCCCCTGGACCTCATCGGCCGCGAGGTGGCCCGCTACCAGGTGGACGAGTTCCTGGCCCTGACCGCCGCCGCCCGCTCCACCCGCTGACCTTCCCCGGCCCCTGCTGACGTTCCCCGGGCCTCACCCGCTGATCCCGCCAAGACAGCACCCGCCGACCCTGCCAAGGCACCGCCCGCCGACCCCACCAAGGCACCGCCCGGTCCGCTCATGGCCTGGTGCGGCCGGGCTCCGCCTCGTCCGGCTCCGGTGCCTTCCGCCCCGGCGCGGGTGCGTTCTGCGGGGGCGTCTGCTCGACCGGGGTCTCCGCGCCCAACGCGCCGTCCACCAGCTCCCGACCCCGGGCCTCGAAGATCGCGGCGTACTGGGCCGAGTAGTGGTCGTAGACGGCGATGACGTCGTCGGCCTTGGCGACCTCGCCCCGGAACCGGTCGCGCAGCCGCCGCATCGCGTTCACGTCGGCCCGCCGCTTCTGGCTGTGCAGGTACGGCTTGAACGTCACGTTCAGCCCGCCCACCACCGCCGCCACCAGCAGCAGGCTCTTGCCCAGCACCGTCTCCGACGAGGTGAACCCCACCGCCAGCACCGCCGGCACCAGGATCAGCACGATCGTGTAGAGCACGCCGGTGCTGCGGTGCACCTGCCGCCACACGGTGAGCCGGCGGCAGTCGGTGTGCATCCGGTCGTCGAGTTCCTGGACGAGCGCGTTCACATCCCCCACGCCCCGTCACGGTACGCGGACGGCCCGCCACCGTCACCGGAATCGCGGGTTCCGCGCCCGTCCGCCCGGGATCAGGCCGGCTTGACCTCGCCGCGCAGCACCGACTCCACGTCGTAGCGCGCCGGCTGTTCGAGCTGGTCGTAGCCGCACGACTCGGGCGTGCGGTCCGGCCGCCACCGCCGGAACTGGCCGTTGTGCCGCAACCGCGCCGGCGCCGCGCCCTCGGTCTGCGAGTAGGCGATCTCCAGCACCCGCTCCGGCCGCAACGGCACCCAGTCCGCGTGCTTCCCGCGCCACCGGTTGATCTCACCCGGCAGCCGCCGACCGTCCGGCTCCACCAGCCACGGGTGGTCACCTTCGGTGATCAGCTCGCGGAACTCGTCCGCCAGCTCCCGCCGCTCGGCAGCCTTGAACGACCCGACGACACCCACGTGGTGCAGCACGCCGTGGTCGTCGTGCAGCCCGAGCAGCAGCGACCCGACCGCCGTGCCCGGCTCGGTGTCCTTGTGCCAGCGCAGGCCCGCCACCACGCACTCGGCGGTCCGCTGGTGCTTGACCTTGACCATCGTCCGCTTGCCCGGCGAGTACCCGGCCGAGGCGGGCTTGCCGATCACCCCGTCCAGCCCCGCGCCCTCGAACAGCTCGAACCACTGCCGGGCCAGCTCGCCGTCGGTCGTGGCCGGCGTCAGGTACAGCGAGTCACCCGGCGTCACCAGGCCCTCCAACCGCTCCCGGCGCGCGGTGCACGGCTCGTCCAGCAGCACGTCGTCACCCACCGCCAGCAGGTCGAACGCCACGAAGCTCGCGGGCGTCCGCTCGGCCAGCAGCGCGACCCGGCTGGCCGCCGGGTGGATGCGCTCGGACAGCGCGTCGAAGTCCAGCTTGTCGTCCTTGGCCACGACCAGTTCACCGTCAACCACGACCCGTTCCGGCAGCGTGCGCAGCAGCGCCGCCACCGCCTCCGGGAAGTACCGGTTGAGCGGCTTGCCGCTGCGCGACTGCAAGGTCAGCTCGTCACCGTCGCGGAACACCAGGCAGCGGTAGCCGTCCCACTTCGGCTCGAACACCCAGTCCGAGCCGGTCGGGATCTCGTTCACCGCGTTGGCCAGCATCGGCTGCACGGGAGGGTTCAGCGGGAGCGCCACGCCGCCATCCTGCCCGGCGAGCGGCTCCCGCGCACGTGCTCCCACGCGTGCCCCCACGCGTGCCCCCACGCGTGCCCCTCAGCGGACCCGCTGCCGGGGCCGGGCCGCCAGGTCCAACCGCACCGCGGTCGGCAGCACGGCCACGCCGAGGGTCTCCCGGGCGCGGCCCAGCACCCCGTCCAGCTCCCGCCACACCGCGCGGACGTCCGCGCCCTGGCGGAGCGTGAGCTTCATCCGCAGCGCCGGCTCGCCGATCACCTTCACCCGAGCGGACGTCACGCCGTCCACCCGCTCCACATCGGACTTCACCGCGTCGGCGATCGCGGACGAGGTGACCACCAGGTCGTGGTCGAGGGTGAGGTCCGGGTGGCGCTCCGGGGTGGCCGCCCGCCACACCCAGCGCAACCCGACGACGACCAGGACGAGACCCAGCGCCAACGCCCCGATCCGGACCGGCAGCAGGTGGTCGCGCGCCCAGTCCAGGACGGTCTGGTCCAGCAGCGGGCGGTCGACGCGGCGGGCGTTCAGCACGACCGCGCCGGCCCCGACGAGCAGCGCGATGGTGCCGAGGATCGCGGCGCAGACCCGTTCGGTGCGGTAGGAGCGGGCGATCATCGGGCCTCCGTGCTCGTCGTGGCCAGGCGGTCGTCCGGACGCGGCGCGGGCGCGGCCCGGGGCGTCCGGCGGTCGACCGGCGGCGTGGCGTGCCGGTCCTTCGGGGAGCTGACGACCACCGACACCTTGAGCGGCTTGGCGATCGGCAGCGACTCGACCGTCTTGCCGACGACGTCGAGCAGCCGGGGGCGCAGCGACGCCTCGTCGTGCAGGGCACTGGTCGCCCGGACCCGGACCTTGCGCCGCGACACGGTGACCGACGCCGACGACACCCCGTCCTGGGACCGGACCCGGTTGCCGACGACCCGGGCCAGCGCGGTCGGGGTGGTCGTGACGACGACCTGCTCGGACGGGTCGTGCAGGCGGACGTAGCGGAAGCGCGCGGTCATCGCCAGGAGCAGCAGCAGGAAGCCGGCGGCTGCGGCGACGATGCCGGCGGTGCGGACGCGGTCGTCGGTCCAGGCCAGGTCGCGCGGCAGGGTGACGAGGTGGCCGTTGCCGCTCCAGTGCCACGCGACGTCCGCGATGAGCAGTGCCCCGGCGGCGGCGACGGCCAGCCCGAGGAACGGCGACAGGAAGCGCAGGAGTGCCCGCACGGCCGTCACCCCACCCGGGACGGGGTCGGCAGGCGCAGCGCGGCGACCGTCACGTCGACGTCGCGCACGTGGTAGCCGGTGAGCCGCTCGACCTCGTCGGTGACGGAGCGGCGCACGGACTCGGCGGCCTGCCGGACGTCGGCGGGGTAGCGGAGGGCGAGCCGGACGTCGACGTCGACGCTGTCCGAGTCCTCCCGCACCTTGACCGAACTCTCCGGCTGGGTGCCGGACACCAGCGCCACCGCTCGCCCGGCGATCTTCCGCAACACCGACGAGTGAATGTCCAAGGACCCCCGATCACCCGCCGCAGCGCCCGGCCACTCGTCACCGTCCCGGGTGGACGGGTAGTAGTCGTCGAGCGGCACGACGAAGGTCCGCAACCGCACCCGCCGACTCACTTGTCCCGCCCCCGACCGAGCAGGTCGCCGAGGTCGACCTCACCGTCCAGGACGCGCCCCACGACCAGGCCGATGATCCCGACGGCAAGCGTGACGAGAAAAGCCCCGAACCCGTTGGCAGCCGCCAACCCGAGCACCAGCCCAGCCAACAACCCGGTCTGAGTCCCGCTCATAACCCACTCCCAACCTAGATGAGATCCCGCCGCCCACGCCCCCGCCGGGACCCCGCCCTCCCGATCCCGGCCACCCGCCGAACCAACCGCCGAACCGCAACCACTCCCCAGAACTCCCGCTGCACGAAGAAAACGGGCGCATCGAACCGCTCCTCCCCGTCCTCCGGAGCCACCTCCCCCGCCCGGTCCCCGTGCTCCTCCCCGTGCTCTTCTCCGTCCTGGCTCCGCCGCCCCCGACCGCGATGCCGCCCCCGGGCGTCAGCGGCCCGCAACGCCGCCAACCCGCGCACGAACTCCTCCGGGTCACCCCCGACGTCGGGGTGGTGGGCCCGAACGAACGCCCGAATCTCAGCCCGCCGACTCAACCCCGACACCTCCCACACCCACCCGCACTCACCACGACCCGCGTCCCGACTCGCTCTGCGACCGGCGTCCCGTGTCCCGCGTCGTCCCGTGTCCCGTGTCCCGCGTCCCGACTCGCGCCGGGACCCGCGCACGCATCGCCACCTCAGGCCCTGTCACGCGCCCACCTCGGTGCCGTGAGCCGATGCCCAGGTTCGTCGCCTGCTGCCAGATGTCCGGTCGGCCCGTCCGCCGCCCGCTCTCCTGGCCTGGCCGCGTGCCTGCTGGCCGCGTGCCTGCTGGCCGTGCGCTCGCTGCCCGCCCAGTCGTCGGCCGCGCGCCTGCGGTGCGTATGCCTGCTGCCCGCGTGCTGGCTCGGCTCGGTGGGACGGGATTAGGTGGTGCTGGGCTCGGTGGAGTGAGGGGCGGGTGTCGGGGGATCGAGGTGTTGGGGGCCTTGCGCATTTGCTTCGCCGGGAGTGCCGCGCTCCTTGTTTCCGGCAACGAAATTCTCTCCCGGATCGTGCCCGGAATCGAGGATGTTCGCCCGGTCGAAGGGTGTCTGGCGGAATTCGTTCGAACGTTTCTCCTGGTCACGGCTCCTCCAAGTCTGCCACGACCACGTCCACCGGCACGTTTCCGGTCACGCGTGCCACCACGGTTCGCAATTCCGCTACGACTTCCGGGATCGGGCGGTCGCTCGTGTGGAGGACTACCGAGACTCCCACCCTTTCCTCCGCGCGCACCCCGACCACCCGCTTACCCGGCAGGTACGACGCGAACGTGCCTGCGAGGCGGGCCACCGACGGGTGGGCCAGCAGCGCCGCCTCGATCTGCTCCGCCGCGTGCTGGTCTGCCGCGTGCTGGTCTGCCGCGACCTGCGCCGCCGAGTGCTGCGCCGCCGTATCCGGGCCTTCCGCGTGCCGCTCCGCCGAGTGCGAGCCCGCCGAGTGCGAGCCCACCGCGTGCGAGCCCGCTGAATGCGAGCCGGCCGCGTGCGAGCCCGCCGAGTGCTGCTCCGCCGAGTGCACCGGGCCTACTCGACGCGCGAGGGCTGGGTCTGCTCCTCGTTGTCGCCGTTCTCGTCGGGCAGGTGGATGTCGTTCACCGCGATGTTCACCTCGATGACCTCCAGGCCGGTGATGCGCTCCACCGCCGTGATCACGTTGCGCCGCACCGCTCGCGCCAGGTCGACGATCCCCGCCCCGTACTCCACGACGATGTCCAGGTCGATCGCCGCCTGCTTCTCGCCGACCTCGACCGACACCCCGGACGTGGCCGACGTCCCCGCGCCGGGGATCCGCTCGCGCAGCGCACCGAACGCCCGGGAGACGCCGCCGCCCAGGGCGTGCACGCCGGAGATCTCGCGCGCCGCGATCCCGGCGACCTTCTGCACCACGGACGACGCGATGGTGGTCTTGCCCTGCGTCGTGTCGTCGGCCAGGCGGGCGGGGGCGGTGTCGGGCTTGGTGGCTGTGTTCTGGGCCATGGCGCGGTCCTCTCCGGCAGGCGAATCGTTCTGCACAGGTTCGGATGCGGACGGTGTCCAAGACGTCACGGTATTGTGATGCGCATCACAGCTCAAGTGCGCCGCATGGGGGATGCGGGAGAGGCGTCCGCCCAAACGGCAGCGTCACGGGGCTATGTCGATCAGGTGGACGTGCACCACGGGAGCCGCGTCGCCCAGGTGGGTCAGCAGCTCGCGCGCCAAGGTCGTGCGGAGGTCGTCGGCCGCCGTGATCGCCGGGCTCGGGTACTTCGCCGTCACCAGCACCTGGAGCTGACCGTCCTCCACCGCCGTGCCGCGCACGTGCAGGCCCAGGGGCGTCGCCGCGTCCACGGCCAACTGCCGGCACACCGCCAGCACCGCCCGCTCCGACACCCGCACCCGGCCGCCTTCCTGGCCGAACTCGACCGGTGTGCCGCCCAGCCTCGGGCGGACGCCGTGGACGGCCGCCAGGACGCGGTTCACCAGGCCCGGCGGGGTCGGCACGGGGGTCACCGCCGTCTCGCGCACGGCCGACCACCGCCGCTCCAGCTCGGCCAGTTCCGCCGCGCAGTCGGGGCACCCGTCCACGTGCCGGGCCAGCGCCGGATCGTCGTCGCGGTCGGCCAGGTACGCCACCAGCTCGTCCGCCGAACGTCCGCAGGGGAGCGGGCTCATCGCTGCTCCCTCAGCTTCGCCATGAGGGCCACCCTTGCCCGGTGCAGCCGCGCGCGCAAGGCCGGCACCCCCGTGCCCAGCACCTCGGCGACCTCCTCGTAGCTCAGGCCCTCCAGCTCGCGCAGCACCAGCGGCACGCGCTGGGACGGTTCCAGGTCGGCGATGGCCCGCAGCACGACGTCCGCCGTCTCGTTGCGCAGCACCGACGCCTCCGGTTCTTCGACCGCGCGCGGCTCGGGCGCGGAGTCCAGCGGCACGGTGGGCTTCTTGCGGCGCAGGTGCGCCAGGGCGGCGTTGGTCACCACCCGGTAGAGCCAGGTGGACGGGGCCGCGTCGCCCCGGAACCCGGGCAGGGCCCGCCACGCCGAGATCCACGCGTCCTGCACGACGTCCTCGGCCTCGACCGGGTCGCCGACGATCCGCAGCGCCACCCGGTACATCCGCCCGGTGTGCCGGCGGACGAGTTCGTCGAACGCCGCCGGGTCGCCGCGCACGGCCGCGTCCAGCAGGGGCTGGTCCGACGTCACGCGCCCGCCCGCCGGTACCGCAGCAGCAGCGCGCTCCCGTGGCGCAGGACCGAGGCCAGTTCGAGGTCGCGCGGCGCGGGGGGCAGCGGGCCGGTGGCGATCCGGCCGGCGTCGCCGCCGGCGAGGAGCGGGGCGACGGTCAGGCACAGCGCGTCGACCAGGTCCGCGGCGATGAGCGCGCCGAACAGGGTCGGCCCGCCCTCGCAGTCGACCCGGCGCAGCCCGCGCTCGTCGAGGGCGGCCAGCGCGGTGGGCACGTCGACCCGCTCGTCGCCCGCGACCACGACGTCCGCGCCGGCCGCGCTCAGCGCGTCGCGGCGTTCGGCGGGCGCGGCGGACGTGGTCAGCACGATCGGGCGCGCGGCGGTGTCGGTGATCAGCGGCGAGGTGGGTTCGAGCGAGCAGCGGGCGGTGACCACGGCGATCGGCGGGACCGGCGAGAGGCCGAGCCGGGCGCGCAGGTCCTGCCGCACGTCCTCGGCGCGCACGCCCCGGTAGCCCTCGATGAGCGCGGTGCCCGCGCCGACCAGCACGACGTCGGCCAGGTCGCGCCCGAGGGCGAAGACCTCCCGGTCGGCCGGGTTGCCCAGGCCGCCGGACTTGCCGGCGACGGTCACCGCCCCGTCCGCGCCGGCGACGAAGTTGACCTGCACCCACGGGCGGTCCAGGTCGGGCGGGTAGTCGTAGAGCCGTTCCAGGTCGGCATCGGTGACCTCGGCTGCCTGGTCGGGGTTCGCGGGGGGTGGCGGCCACAACATCTGCACGTGCCCATCCCAGCACGCCGTTACGCTTCGGGCATGTCAGCCCCGCGCCTGTCCGACCGCGACCCGCACGTGGAGGCGGACGAACTGGTGGGGGCGATGGTCCCGCCGCCCCGGTTCGACGCCGTCCGGTTCGCCACCTACCTGCCGAACCCCGACGAGCCGAGCCAGGCCGAGGCGGTCGAGGCGTGCCGGGCGTTCGCCGAGCGCGTGTCGGAGGGGTCGAGGGGCTGGTTCGGCTCGCTGTTCCGCAAGGAGCGCGACGACAAGCCGGGGCTCTACCTCGACGGCGGGTTCGGCGTCGGCAAGACGCACCTGCTCGCGTCGATCTGGCACGCGGTGCCGGGCCCGAAGGCGTACGGCACGTTCGTGGAGCTGACGAACCTGGTCGGCGCGCTCGGGTTCGCCGAGGCGGTCGACCGGCTGTCCGGGCACAAGCTGCTGGCGGTCGACGAGTTCGAGCTGGACGACCCCGGCGACACGATGCTGGTGACCCGGTTGATCAAGGAGCTGGTGGCGGCGGGCGTGGCGGTCGCGGCGACGTCGAACACGCTGCCGGACAAGCTGGGCGAGGGCCGGTTCGCGGCGGCGGACTTCCTGCGCGAGATCCAGTCGATGTCGGCGAAGTTCACCGTGGTGCGGGTGGACGGTCCGGACTACCGGCACCGGGGCCTGCCGGACGCGCCGGACCCGGTGTCCGACGACGAGCTGGCGGCGCGGGCCGAGGGCACGCCCGGGTCCACGCTGGACGATTTCGCGGAGCTGTGCGCGCGGCTGGCCCGGCTGCACCCGTCGCGCTACGGGCGGCTGCTCGACGGCGTGACGGCGGTGCACCTGCGCGGTGTCACGCCCGCGCCGGACCAGGCGGTGGCGCTGCGGCTGGTGGCGCTGGGCGACCGGCTCTACGACCGCGACATCCCGGTCGCGGTGTCCGGCGCCGCGCTGTCGGAGCTGTTCACCGAGGAGATGCTGCGCGGCGGCTACCGCAAGAAGTACCTGCGCGCGGTGTCCCGCCTGGTAGCCCTTTCGAGGTAGCCGGACCACCCTTCCGGCGTACCTCGAAACCAGCCCCCAGGTGGACCTGCCGGAGACCTCGGGCGCTGGTTTCGCGGGGTGGCCGCCGGGTATCCATGACTGGTGATGAGCGAAGCGGAGCGCCGGACGCTCAACGAGATAGAGCACAGACTCGCCGTGGAGGAGCCGGGACTGGCCGACGTGCTGGTCAGCGGTCGCCCTCGCCACCCCGTCGTCACCTACGCCCTCGCGGCCACCTTCGCCGCCCTCGGTCTGCTCCTGATGACCCTGGGCGTCGTCGGTTCCGCCCTGCTGTCGATCGGCTGCGCGGCGATCACGTTGCTGCTGCGCGGTTTCACGCTCCGCTGAACCGCCCCTCACCGACCCTCCGGACAGCCTCCCAGCTCCTCACGGGATGAGGTTGACGCGCGCGGTGCACGTGCCGACGATCGTCGTCGCGTCGTAGTTCTCCCACCGCGCGCCACCCTCCCAGGGGTCCTGCACGAGCAGGCCCGCGAAGCTCGCGCCGATCAGCCGCAGCGAACTCATCCGCGTGTACCCGGTGACCACGCGCGCGTGACCGGGCACGAAGCTGATCGACGGCCGCCACTCGCGCACCTCGGACCGGTACTCGGCGAACGTGGGCGTCGGGGTCAGCTCGGCGGTCAGCGCCTTCCCGGTCAGCGTCTCCAGCGCCGGCGCGACGTCGTGCTCGTCGCCGGGCACCGGGTGCTCCTCGGTGCCCAGCCCCAGTTCCTCGGCCAACCGCTCCTGGTCGTACCGGTACCGGTAGAAGTCCAGCACCACCTGCACGCACGCCGCCGTCGCCCACTCGGCGGTCTCCTGCCGGAACGGCCGCCCGCACAGGCTCAGCTCCCGGGTGTCCACGCGCGGCCGGAGCACCTCCTCGACCAGGCCCCGGTCGAACTGCCGCACGACGGGCTCGGTCACCTTGAGCACCTGCGCCAGGTGCGCCAGGTCCTGCACGCGCTGGCGGTAGCGCTCCTCGTCGGCAATCCGCGCGGCGGCGGACACCACCGGCCGCGCCGAGGTCCGCGCCGGCTCGACCCGGCCCTCCGGCACCACCGCCACCAGCGGTGCGCCCAGGCCCGGCCGGGCGGCGACGTCCACGTACCCGTCGCCGGCGGCGTGCCGCCACAGCAGCACCTCGCCCGTCTCGTCGCACACCGGCACGGGCTCGTCGGACAGCCGCACGCCGGCCGCCGGGAACGGCAGCGCACCCACCGTGACCAGCACTCCCAGCTGTGCCGCGACCAGCCGCGCCCTCTCGACCGTGGTCATCGAACCCTCCCCAGAATGGTGTTCGTGCCCTAAGGAGCACCGGGAGGGGGCCTCTGATACGCAAACCCGGTGGCTTCGCGGGACGACGCCGGGGGACCATGCGCGGGTGGGATTCCTGGACTCGAACGGCCTCGCCTACCGCCTGCCCGACGGACGCGAGCTGTTCCGCGACGTGTCGTTCAAAGTCGGCGCGGGTGCCGTGGTGGCCCTGGTCGGCGCGAACGGCGTCGGCAAGACGACCCTGCTGCGCATCCTGTCGGGTGAGCTGGCGCCGAGCGCGGGCAGCGTGCGGGTGCAGGGCGGGCTGGGCGTGATGCCGCAGTTCGTCGGGTCGGTCCGGGACGGCAGCACGGTGCGCGACCTGCTGCTGGCGGCGTCGCCCCGGCCGCTGCGGGAGGCCGCGACCCGCTTGGACGAGGTCGAGCTGGCGTTGATGGAGAACGACGACGAGCCGACCCAGATGCGGTACGCGGAGGCCCTGACCGGGTGGGGCGAGGTGGGCGGCTACGACGCCGAGGTGCTCTGGGACACGGTGACCGTGGCCGCGCTCGGCGTCCCGTTCGACCGGGCCCGGTTCCGCGAGGTGCGCACGCTGTCCGGCGGCGAGCAGAAGCGGCTGGTGCTGGAGGCGCTGCTGCGCGGGCCGGAGCAGGTGCTGCTGCTCGACGAGCCGGACAACTACCTGGACGTGCCCGGCAAGCGGTGGCTGGAGGAGCGGCTCACCGACACGGCCAAGGCGGTCCTGCTGGTCAGCCACGACCGCGAGCTGCTGGACGTGGCGGCAACCCAGGTGGTGACGGTCGAGGCGCACTCGGCGTGGACGCACAGCGGCTCGTTCGGCACCTGGCACGCCGCCCGCGCGGCCCGGGTCGAGCGGCTCGCCGAGCAGCACCGGCGGTGGGACGAGGAGCACGCCCGGCTCAAGGAGCTGGTCCGGACGCTCCAGGTGCAGGCCCGGATCAGCGAGGTGATGGCGGCGAAGTACCGGGCGATGCAGACCCGGCTGGCGCGGTTCGAGGAGGCCGGGCCGCCGCCGGAGCTGCCCACCGACGAGCGGGTCGCGCCCCGGCTGCGCGGCGGCCGGACCGGCGTGCGCGCGATCACCTGCGCGGACCTGGAGCTGACCGGGTTGATGAAGCCGTTCGACCTGGAGGTGTTCTTCGGCGACCGGGTGGCGGTGCTCGGCTCGAACGGCTCGGGCAAGAGCCACTTCCTGCGGCTGCTGGGCGGCGGCGAGGTGGCGCACTCCGGGGCGTGGAAGCTGGGCGCGCGGGTCGCGCCGGGGCTGTTCGCGCAGACCCACCAGCACCCGGAGTGGATCGGCCGGACGCTGGTCGACGTGCTGTGGCACGGCGAGGACGGCCGGTCGGGCAAGGACCGGGGCGCGGCGATGGCGGTGCTGGACCGCTACGGCCTGGCCAAGTCCGGCGACCAGCGGTTCGAGACCCTGTCCGGCGGCCAGCAGGCGCGGTTCCAGGTGCTGCTGCTGGAGCTGTCGGGCGCGACCCTGCTGCTGCTCGACGAGCCCACCGACAACCTGGACCTGAACTCGGCGGAGGCGTTGCAGTCGGCGCTGGACGAGTTCACCGGGACGGTCGTGGCGGTCACCCACGACCGCTGGTTCGCCCGCACCTTCGACCGCTTCCTGGTGTTCCGATCGGACGGCGAGGTGGTGGAGTCCGACGAGCCGGTGTGGGACGAGCAGCGGGTCCGCCGCGCGCGGTGACCCCGCCGGGCCGGGCGCGCGCGGCGTCCGGCCCGGGTCCGGTCACACCAGGTCGAAGGTCGCCGTCGTGGGGGAGCCCGCCGCGTCGCTGTGGTAGCCGGAGGCGGTCACGGTCACCTTGGCCTTGCCGCCGTCGGTGAACTTGACGATCTCCACGCCGCCGTCACGGGCCGGGTAGTTCACGTACTCGACGGTCTTCATCGGTGTCTTGGCGGGCACCGCCGCGCCGTGCGGCATGACGGTCTTGGCGAGCAGTTGCATCAGGTGCACGCGGTCCTTGTCCTCCTTCTCCCCGACCTCGGCCTTGATGAAGGCCATCAGGCCGCGCCACGCCCAGTTCTCCAGCACGATCGCCTCGCCGGTGGCGCGGACGCAGCCGAGCCGGTCGGACTGCCGGTCGACCTTGGCCTCCCGGTGGAAGCTCACCAGGGTGGTCTCCGGGATCACGTGCCCGTAGACGGTCGTCCCGATGAACCCGAAGCCCTCGCTCTGCTGCTGGTCCCACACGTTGCGCGTGGGTTCGGCCCATTGCTCCCACGCTTTCTCGAATACCCACTTGCCGGCTTCCGTCAGCGTTCCCGCCAACTCGGCGGTGAGCGCCGTGCCCAATGCCGAGAGCCACATCTGCGCCGGTTCGGCGGCCACCGTCTTGGCCACCGCGCCGCAACCCGTTGCCGCCACTGCCAGGCTCGACCCGGCAGCCACCAGCAGGTGCCTGCGAGAGATCACTCCGACCGCCTCTCGATGGGGATTCGGGACCAGCCCTTAAATTACCGGTCGGAGCGACTTCCCGCGAAAGCGTTCACGGACCGTTCCCGGCCGTGTGCGAATGGTCATCCAGTCACCGGGAAAGGCCGCACAATTGCGGTCGGGAACCGTTCTGGAAATGGTTCCGATAGGCCGTTCGCCGTAATGGCGCTCTCGGCGGGGGAGACCGCCCGGCGCTACTCGACGTGGGCGGTCAGCCGCCCGGACTCGACCGCCTTCACCAACTGCTCGTGGTCGTCGGCGGTCCGGTCGGCGTAGTCCACCGCGAACCGGGTGAACGCGTCGTCCAGCCCGTCGCCGCCCGCGCAGTACCCGGCGAGCAGCCTCGGGTCCACCGAGCGGGAGTGCGCCCGCGCCAGCAGCGCCCCGGCGAACCGGCCGTAGTCGTCCAGGTCCTCGCGCTTGAGCCGGGTCGCGTCGATCTCGCCCTTGCGGTTGCGGAACTGGCGGACGATGAAGTGCCGGCCGCCGATCGTGGTCCAGCCCAGCAGGATGTCGGTCTCGGCCTGCACGAGCCGCGCGCCGTGCACGACCCGCTTGCCCTCGTGCCTGGCCTCCGGCACGTCCAGGAACGGCGCGAGCGCGGAGCGCCTGGCCTCCTTGACCTGGAGGACCAGCGCCTCGTCGCCGTTGCCGTGCAGCAGGACCAGGTAGTTGCGCAGCCCGACGCTGCCGGTGCCGACCACCCGGAACGCCACGTCGGACACCCCGTAGCGCATGATCAGGTTGTAACGCGACTCGCGCAGCGTGTCCACGTAGGACGGCAGCGCGTCGACCACGGACCGCGCCTCGTCCTCCGGTATCCGGGTCAGCACGGGCGGGTCGGCGACGAACCGCCAGTGCCCGCCCTCCCGGCGGGTCCACTTCGCGGCGACCTTGGCGCTGGTGTTCCTGCGCGCCTTGGACGCGGCCTTGCTGAACTCGTCGGTCAGGTCCTCGGCCTTCGCCTTGGACAGCACCGACTCGTCGCCCAGCGCGCTCCACGACTCCAGGAACGGGACCTCCGCCAGGTGCCGGGCCGCGCCGCGGTAGGCCCGCACCGCGTCGCCCGCCGCGTCCCGGCAGCCCCGCTCGGACACGCCGCCCTCGCGCCCGGCCAGCACCAGCGAGGTGACCAGCCGCTTGAGGTCCCACTCCCACGGGCCGGGCAGGGTCTCGTCGAAGTCGTTGATGTCCATGACGATCTGGCCGTCGGGCGTGCCGTACAGGCCGAAGTTGGCCGCGTGCGCGTCACCGCACAGCTGCGCGTCCAGCCCGCTGCGCGGCCCCACCGCGAGGTCGCCCGCCATCAGGCCCGCGCTGCCCCGGAAGAACGCGAACGGCGACGCCAGCATCCGTCCGACGCGCAACGGCACCAGGTGCGGCAGCCTGCCCTCGTTGGACGCCTCGACGTACTCGACGACCGACGGCCGGTCCGGTGCGGGGGTGGCCGCCCGGTGCGCCTCGTGCGGCACCGCCGCGCGCAGCCGCCGGCCCTGCGCCAGGACCTCGTCGGGTTCGGTCCACCGTCCCAGCGCGACGGCCGCTTCGGCCCGCCTGTGTTCTCCCATACCGGGAATGATGCCCGTGCGGCGCGCGGGATACGGCCCCGTGGCAAGCCTGTGACCTGCGCAATCGGTCTGTCCGTGCAAATCGGGCGCGGTCGCCACCTGCCGTGTCCGGGCGATGGCGAACAGTGGTGGCGCGAGCGGGTCGCGGAGGTCGCCCACGCCACCGGTCGGGCTACCTGCCGAGCACGCGCTCGATCGCGTCCAGGCCGTGGTCGAGCTCGGCCTCGGTGATCACCAGCGGCGGCGCGACCCGCAGCGTGGTGTCCTGGGTCTCCTTGCACAGCACGCCGAGCCGGGCCAGCGCCTCGGACGCCTCCCGGCCGCGCGGCCCGCCGGGCGCGATCTCGACGCCCGCCCACAGGCCCCGGCCGCGCACCTCGGCGACACCCCGGCCGACCAGCCCGCCGAGCCGGCCGTGCAGCCGCTCGCCCAGCTCGCGCGAGCGCCGCTGGAACTCCCCGGTCGCCAGCAGCCGCACGACGGCCCGGCCGACCGCGCACGCCAGCGGGTTGCCGCCGAACGTCGAGCCGTGCTCGCCGGGCTTGAGCACGCCGAGCACGTCCCGGCGGCCGACCACGGCGGACACCGGCACGATGCCGCCGCCCAGCGCCTTGCCCAGGGTGTAGAGGTCGGCGCGCACGCCGTCGTGGTCCAGCGCGAGCAGCTCGCCGGTGCGGCCCAGGCCGGACTGGATCTCGTCGGCGATGAACAGCGCCCGGTGCTCGTCGCACAGCGCGCGGATGCCCGCGAGGTAGCCGGCCGGCGGCACGACGACGCCCGCCTCGCCCTGGATGGGCTCGATCAGCACGGCGGCCGTCCTCGGGCCGATCGCGTCGCGCACCGCGTCGAGGTCGCCGTACTCGACCACCCGGAAGCCGGGGGTGAAGGGACCGAAGTCGGCGCGCGCGGTGTCGTCGGTGGAGAACGACACGATCGTGGTGGTGCGGCCGTGGAAGTTGGAGCCGGCCACGACGATCTCGGCGGTGCCCTCGGGCACGCCCTTGACCTGGTAGGCCCACTTGCGGGCGACCTTGATCGCGGACTCCACGGCCTCCGCGCCGGAGTTCATCGCCAGCACCATCTCGGTGCCGGTCAGCTCGGCGAGCTCGCGGCAGAACAGGCCGAACTGGTCGTGGTGGAACGCGCGGCTGGTCAAGGTCACCCGGTCGAGCTGCGCGACGGCGGCGGCCACCAGGTCGGGGTGCCGGTGGCCGAAGTTGAGCGACGAGTAGCCGGACAGGAAGTCGAGGTAGCGGCGGCCCTCGACGTCGGTCACCCAGGTGCCCTCGCCGTGGGAGATCACGATCGGCAGCGGGTGGTAGTTGTGCGTGCTCCACTGCTCGTCGAGTGCGATGAACTGCTGCGCGGCGGGAGCGGCGACGGTGGACATGTCACCAGGCTAAAGGGCCTGTCACGGCGATTTCATCCGTTGAGTGTTGCGTACTTGGTGTATTCGTTGCGCAGTTGGGGATTGGTGCGGCGATCCGTTGCGCAGCGGGCGGGGTGTGGATCACCCGGTTACAGTCCGACGATGGCCAAGAAGTCCGCGCAGGTGGAGTCGGTCCGGGACGCGCTGCGGGTGGACCCCGACGGCTTCGACATCGCCCGCCTCGACCCGGCGGGCCGGCCGGTCGGCCCCCGGTCGAAGGACGCCGCCGCCGCCGACCTGGCGAAGGTCGGCGCCGAGCTGGACGCCCTCCAGGAGGCGCTCTACGCCGAGGGCACCGGCGGCGGGCGGCGGCGGGTGCTGCTGGTGCTCCAGGGCATGGACACCTCCGGCAAGGGCGGGGTGATCCGGCACGTCGCCGGCCTGGTGAACCCCCAGGGCCTGCACATCGCCTCGTTCAAGAAGCCGACCAGGGCCGAGCTGCGGCACGACTTCCTGTGGCGGATCCGGCGGCAGGTGCCCGCGCCGGGAATGATCGGCGTGTTCGACCGCTCGCACTACGAGGACGTGCTCGTCGCGCGGGTCGACGGGCTGGTTCCGGCCGCCGAGTGGCGGCGGCGCTACCGGCTGATCAACGACTTCGAGGCGGAGCTGGTCGACGCCGGCGTCGCGCTGGTGAAGTGCTACCTGCACATCTCGCCGGACAAGCAGCGGGAGCGGCTGGTGGAGCGCTTGGAGAACCCGGCCAAGCGCTGGAAGTACAACCCGCACGACGTGGACGTGCGGGCCGAGTTCTCCCGGTACCAGGCCGCCTATCAAGACGCTCTGGCGAAGTGCTCGACGCCGGCCGCCCCGTGGTACGCGATTCCCGCCGACCGCAAGTGGTACCGGAACTGGGCGGTGGCCCGGGTGCTGCTGGAGGCGCTTCGGGAGGTGGCACCGGTGTTCCCCGAGCCCTCGTACGATCCGGTGGTCGAATTGGCTCGCCTCCAGGAGACTGATCCGTTGCGCTAGACGCAATATCCGTTGCACCTATTGCCCTCCCGCCGTGGTCTAGTCCACTGTGGGGCACGCCGCGGGCTCGTGTGGAGCGGAGGTCTGGCGTGAATGTGGACAGGCGGCGGTTCCTGGGGGCCGTGGGTGTTGGAGCGGGGTTGCTGATGACCGAAGGTGTCGCCGAAGCACGCGCGGAGGTCCGCGTCTACCTGGGCACCTACACCACCTGGGCGGGCGGCGGCCCCGGCCTGGGGCTGGCCTCCTACGACGCGGCCACCGGCCGGCTGAGGTCGACCGGCGTGGTCGCGGGCGTGCCCAACCCGTCGTTCGTGATCAACGCGGGCAGGCGCGTCTACGCGGTGAACGAGCAGTCCAAGGGGACCGTGACCGCGCTGGAGGTCGGCGCGAACGGGGTGCCCAAGGTGATCAACACGCAGAGCACCGGCGGCGCGGACCCGTGCCACCTGGTGCTGCACCAGGGGCACGTGCTGGCCGCGAACTACAGTTCCGGCAGCGTGTCGGTGCACCCGGTCCGGGCGGACGGCGGGCTCGGCCCGAGGACCGACCTGGTCCGGCACAAGGGGTCCGGACCGGACCCGGACCGCCAGGAAGGCCCGCACGCGCACCAGGTGCTGGCCGACCCGGCGGGCGCGTTCGTGCTCGCCGTCGACCTCGGCGCGGACGCGGTGTTCTCCTACCGGCTGGAGCAGGGCAGGCTGACCCGCGTCGGCACCGCCCGGCTGCACCCCGGCGCCGGACCCCGGCACCTGGCGTTCCACCCGAACGGGCGGTACGCCTACATCGCCGACGAGCTGGACTCCACGGTCGTCGTGGCGTCCTACGCGAACGGCGTGCTCACGCCGGGCCAGAAGCTCGGCACGCTGCCCCCGGGCGCACCGACCACGCCGCGCAACTACCCGGCGGAGGTCGTCGTGTCGGCGGACGGGCGGTTCGCGTACGTGTCCAACCGGGGGCACGACAGCGTGGCGGTGTTCGCGGTGGAGCGCGACGGCGCGTCGCTGCGGCTGCTGGAGGCCACGCCGGTCGGCGGCGAGTTCCCCCGGCACATCGCGTTGGACCCGACCGGCGGGCTGCTGTTCGCGGCCAACCAGAACTCCAACACGGTGACCACGTTCGCGGTGGACAAGGCGACCGGGAAGCTCAAGCACACGAGCACCTTCCCGGCACCCATCCCGGTGTGCGTCGCCCTGTAGGGGGAACTTTCCCCGCCACGACCGTCCACAGTGGTACGCCGTACGCATGAACCTGTTGGCAGCACTGATGGTCGCGGCACTGATCCCCGCGCCGACCCCCGTCGCTCCGGAGTACGTCGCCCTCGGCGACTCCTACGCGGCGGGGGTCGGCGCGCACCGCGAGGCGTGCGGGCGCAGCCCCGCCGCCCACCCCGAGCTGTTCGCGGCGGCGCGCGGGTTCTCGCTCGTCTTCGCCGCGTGCACCGGGGCGACGACGGCCGAGGTCCTGCGGCAGACCGAGCAGATCACACCGGAGACGTCCCTGGTGACGCTGACGGTCGGCGGCAACGACGCGGGCTTCGCCGACGTGATGAGGACCTGCGCCCTGGGCTCGGACTCGACCTGCGAGGCGCGGGTGGTCGCCGCCGAGCGGTTCGTCCGCGACGAGCTGCCCGCCAAGCTGGAGCAGGTCGGCGCGGCGGTGCGCGAGCGGACCGCCGCCCGCGTGGTCGTGCTCGGGTACCCGAGGCTGTTCGAGCCCTCCGGCCGCTGCCTGATGACGCCCAAGCAGCGCGAGGCGCTCAACCGGGCGGCGGACACCCTCGACGAGGTGGAGCGGACCTGGGCCGAGTCCAAGGGGTTCACCTTCGGCGACGTGCGGGAGGCGTTCGCCGGGCACGGCGTCTGCGGCTCCGACCCGTGGGTCAACGACGTGTCGATCCCGGTCCGCAACTCCTACCACCCGAACGCGACCGGCCACCGCAGCGGCTACCTGCCGGTGCTGGAGCGCGCGGTGCCGTGACGGCGCACCCGGCCGCCGACCGCGCCCCGGACCGGCCCACCGGGTAACCCGTTGGCGGTGATCGGCCGCGACCGGCGATGATGCCCGACGTGAAAGACACGAACGGGCTGCGCCGGGTCGCGGCCACCCGCTACGTCACCCCCTTCCGCGAGGGCGGCTCGCTGCCCGGCCTGGTCGAGGCCGACGACCTCGGCATGTACGTGCTCAAGTTCCGGGGCGCGGGTCAGGGCGTCAAAGCGCTGATCGCGGAGGTCGTGGTGGGCGAGCTGGCCCGCCGGCTGGGCTTCCGGGTGCCGGAGGTCGTGCTGGTCGACCTGGACCCCGAGCTGGCCCGCGCCGAGCCCGACCAGGAGGTCCAGGAGCTGCTGCGGGCCAGCGGGGGCGTGAACCTCGGGCTGGACTACCTGCCCGGCTCGTTCGACTACAACCCGGCGGTGCGCGAGCCGTCGGCCGACCTCGCCACCCGGCTGCTGTGGCTGGACGCCCTGGCGCTGAACGTCGACCGCAGTTGGCGCAACCCCAACACCCTGCTGTGGCACCGCGAGCTGTGGCTGATCGACCACGGCGCCGCGCTGTACTTCCACCACTCGTGGAACCCGGAGCGGTTCCCGGCCGCGACCTACCGGTTCGACGCCGCCGACCACCTGATGCTGCCCTTCGCCGGCCCCCTGGCCGAGGTCGACGCCGAGCTGTCCGCGCGGATCACGCCCGACGTGCTCGCCGAGGTGCTGGCCCTGGTGCCCGACGAGTGGCTGGCGCAGGACGAGGCGTTCGAGACCCCGGAGCGGGTCCGCGCCGCGTACACCCGGTTCTTCACGACCCGCCTGGCGCAGCCGCGCGCCTGGGTGGACGCCCTGGAGGAAGCCCGTGCCGCACGTGTTTGAGTACGCGCTGCTGCGCGCGGTGCCCCGGCAGGAACGCGGCGAGTTCGTCAACGTCGGCGTGCTGGTCTACTGCGCGCCGCTGGGTTTCCTGGGCGCGCGCGTGCACGTCGACGAGCAGCGGCTGCGCGCGCTCGACCCGTTCCTGGACGTCGAGCTGCTGAAGGCGAACCTCGCCCACCTCGGGGTGTCCTGCGACGGCCACCCGGAGGCGGGCCCGGTGTCGCGGACCACCCCCGGCCAGCGGTTCCGCTGGCTGACCGCGCCGCGCAGCACGATCATCCAGACCTCGCCCGCGCACACCGGCCTCACCGACGACCCGGAGGCGGCGCTGGAGCACCTGCTGCGCACCCTGGTGCTGCCGCCCGAGCACTAGGCTGGCAACCTCTCGCCTCACACCGCGTCTATAGGTGCGAGCAGTTGCCGACACACGGGATCGGGGTCGCTGACATGAGCGCCGGCTACCACCAGGGCTACCAGCAGAGGGGCGGCTACCGGCCCGCGCCGAAGCGCCGCAAACCGCGCATCGGGCGGATCGTCCTGGCCGTCCTGGTCTTGTTGCTGGCCTTCGCGGTCGGCATGTGGGTCTACGTGGACTCGTCGCTGCGCCGCCTGGACGCCCTGCCCGACTACGAGGGCAGGCCCGCCGACACACCCGGCACCAACTGGCTGCTGGTCGGCTCGGACGCGCGCGACGACCTGACCGAGGAGCAGAAGTCCGAGCTGTCCACGGGGGACGCGGGCGGGCGCCGCACGGACACCATCATGGTCCTGCACATCCCCGAGGGATCGGGGAAGTCGACGTTGGTGAGCGTGCCCCGGGACTCCTATGTGGACATCCCGGGCAACGGCAAGAACAAGATCAACGCGGCGTTCGCGCTCGGCGGTGCACCGCTGCTGACCCAGACCGTCGAGGGCGCCACGGGTCTGCGCATCGACCACTACATGGAGATCGGCTTCGGCGGGTTCGCGGGCATCGTGGACGCCGTGGGCGGCGTGGACCTGTGCATCAAGGAGCCGATGAACGACCCGCTGGCCGGCCTCGACCTCCAGCCGGGCTGCCCCCAGGAGCTGAACGGCGCGCAGGCGCTGGGCTTCGTGCGGACCCGGGCATTCGCCACGGCGGACCTCCAGCGCGTGCAGAACCAGCGCGAGTTCCTGTCGGCGCTGTCGGACAAGGCCACCAGCTTCGGCACCTTGGCCAACCCGTTCCGCGCGTTCCCGCTGCTGTTCGCGGCGACCGACTCGATCTCGGTCAACGAGGGCGACCACCTGCACCACCTGGCGGGGATGGCGTTCGGCATGGGCGGCGGCGTGGACAACGTGACGGTGCCGGTGGGCGGCACCCCGACCGTGCCCGGTGCGGGGTCGGTGGTGCAGTGGGACCGGCAGAACGCGCTGCGCCTGTTCGGTGCCCTGGAGAAGGACGAGCCGGTGCCGTCCGACCTGCTGCAACAGCCGGGCTGATGCTCGGATACTGAGTGCTCGCTTCCCGGTTGCTTTCGAGCAGAGCACCGGAAACGTCAACGGCGCTGTTTCCGCCCCCCGGAAACAGCGCCGTACGCGGTCTCGACCCCCTGGTGCTTGCGACGCACCCCTTGGTGCTTGTGACGCCCGCTCAGCCGGCCTTCACATCCGGCGTGCTCTTGACGTCCTCCACAGCGGGAGCAGCGTCGGCCGGGATGGCGTCGGCCTCGATGTCCGCGCTGGCCTCGATGATGCCTTCGAACTCGCGCAGCAGGTCGTCGTAGATCGGCGTGAGTGACACTTGGTAACCCCCACAGTCTGGTTCGTCCCCCGATCGGACCAAAGCAGCCTACTCGTGGCCCCGTGTCCACTTCACCTGGTATCCGGCAAAACGTGGCGCGTGTCGCTAATCGTTGGCTAAACACTTCGCATTCCCGCAGGTCGGGCGCTCGGCGGTGCCCTTGTGGCGGTGGATTTGCAGTGTTCCCGGTCACAGGTCCGGTCGGGTCTGGTGGTGAGAGTTCCGTCGACGGCTTTCGTGTCGAAGCGGTGGTGTGCGAGGTCGAGGAGGAGGCGGGTGCCCAGGTGGAGGTGGCGACACTGGTCGGCCTGTACTCGAACCCCCAGGCACGTCATCGCCTACGCCACCGGCGAAGTCCGCCGGGAGTCCTCCACCTGCTTCCGTGCCCGATCACCCCCGCTGAGCGGGGAGAACGACGAGCTGATGGACACGGGCGCGCACGACACAGGACCACCCCCGCCTGAGCGGGGAGAGCAGAGGTGCCCGCAACTTTCGGGACGGAGTGGAAGGATCACCCCCGCGTGCGCGGGGAGAACACTTTCGACCTGGGAGTGTGCTGTGGCACGCCCTCGATTTCATTCGGTTCGACCTGGCATCGGGGCGCGGGCTGCGGCAAGCTGATCGACATTTCCGAGGCACAGGCAGTCACATCTTGGCAGAACCACCAGGCCGGGCCAAGGCGCGCTAGCCGGCAGGCGCAACCATGCCGCGCGGTTCTCGCCCTGGTGCGAAGGAGACACATGCGCCTCGGATACCGTGCTGCATCAGCCAAGGGCGCTTGGCGCGGACTTGCTCGATGCAGATGTCGAGCGCCGAAAGGGCTCCACAGATGTGAGTGGTGCTCAGGTTGCTTCGGGTCTTGGGATCATCCTGGTAGGGACCGTTTCGAGCTACCGCCGTGCGGGCGACCCCGGTCACCGTGGGTCGCAGCGAGTCGAAACCTCTGCTTCACCGTTTCGGGGCACGGCCAAATGGTCGATTCCGGTGGTGCACTTCGGTCACGTCGCAGCGCAGGGCAGGTATGTGCCTGGGGGTGTTCCGTTGCGCCCTTGCGGTTCCGGCGCACGGTCAGGGGCTTGAGTCGCACGATGGGGGCGTTTCGACCGGGTGCGTTCGGGTAGCTGGGATGACCCAGTGAAGTTCGCACTACCAGGTGATTTACGTTCACCCGGCGTGAGGTGAACGCTTCCGGGGTGACTGAGCAACGGCGCTCTACGCCTCACGAACGGGAATCGGACCTGATCCGGCGCATCCAGAACCTGGCACGCCGCGCCGAACGCACCGCGTTCAACCACTCGAACCTGGTGGGTCCGCCCCCGTCCCAGGAACACCTGGACATCCTCGCGGAGATCCGCGCCCTCACCGAGCAGGCGGTGGCGGCGAGACTTGCCAGACCCGCCACCGTGCCCCGCCAGGCCGACTCCGTGGAGTCCGTGCCGTTGAGCGCTCCCGCCTTTTGAGCCGCCCCACCGGGGGCCGCCCCGGGCCCCGGGCAGCCGCACGCGTGCGCGGCTGCCCCGGAGAGCGACCGGCAGGCGTGCCGCCCGGCGACACCCGACGCCGGCCCGGAGCAGCACCGGTCCGACGCCAGGCCGACACCACCGGTTCGGAGCCAGGAGAACCGCCGGTCCGACGCCAAGCAGCCAGGTCACCAGTCCGACGCCGAGCCCGGGATCGCCGAGACCCCTTAGCGGCGGCGGACCAGTTTCACCAAGCCCTTGAAGGTCTCTTCCAGGCCCGAGGAGAACGGGTTGTCGTTGACCAGGTAGGTCCACGTCGTGTTCGGGCGCTGCACGCCCGCCTCCGCCAGGTGCGCGCCCTCCGCGTCGATCTCCACCTTGGCGAACGTCTCCTCCGCCTCGTCCCACGCGTCCGGCACGATCCGGTGGTACGCCGGGATCGCCTCGCGGTGGAACTCGTCCAGCGGGTTCTGCCGGGCCAGCGCCCGCAGGTGGATGCCCTCGCGCAGGTCCGTCAGGAACGTCAGGTGGTCGCTCCACCGCTGGTCGAGGTGGTGCAGCGCGATCAGCCGGGCCGCGCCCACCAGCACGTCGCGGTCGAGGTCGGCGAGTTCCTCGGCGCGCTCGGGCTTGCGCGCCGCCAGCTCCTCCCACGCCTTGTCGGTGGTCAGCAGCTCGTCGCGGTACTCCAGCATCAACGTCCGCTGGTGCTCGATCAGCTTGTTGTAGCGCCAGGTGTTGCGGTGGATCTCCAGGTGCACGCCCTCGGCCACGCGCTGCCCGTGCTCGACGGTGTGCAGCGTGCCGGTGTCGACCACCCGGCCGTCCTCCTCGACCTCGGCGGGCTCGTCGTGGTCGGGCACGTACTGCGCCACCAGGTCGTCCTGCAACGAGGAGAAGAACACCGAGCCGCCGGGGTCGCCCTGGCGGCCCGCCCGGCCGCGCAGCTGGTCGTCCAGCCGGGACGACGGGTGCCGGCCGGTGCCGATCACGTACAGGCCGCCCAGCTCGGAGATCCGCTCGTGGTCGGTCGAGTCGTGGCCGCCCAGCCGGATGTCGGTGCCGCGACCGGCCATCTGGGTCGACACGGTGATCCGCTCGAACGAACCCGCGTCGGCGATGATCGACGCCTCCTCGGCGTCGTTCTTCGCGTTGAGGACCACGCACTCCAGGCCGGCTTCGGCGAGCTTGCGGGACAGCCGCTCGGACTCGGCCACGTCGAGCGTGCCGACCAGGATCGGCCGCCCGGTCTCGTGGACGGTCTTGATCTCCTGGACGATGGCGGCTTCCTTCAGCTCCAGCGTCGTGTAGAGCCGGGGTGCCTCGTCCTCCCGCACGCACTCCACGTTGGCCGGGATGACCAGCACTTCGAGCTGGTAGAAGTCGCGGAGCTGCTCGGCCACGGCGACCGCCGTGCCGGTCATGCCGCACACCGTCGGGTAGCGGCTGAGCAGCGCCTGGACGGTGATGGAGTCGAGCACCTCGCCGGAGTCGGTGGTGGCCACCGCCTCCTTGGCCTCGACGGCGGCCTGGAGGCCGTCCGGCCAGCGCTGGAGCTTGGCGATCCGGCCCCGGGTGTCGTTGATCAGGTGGACCTTGCCGTCGCGCACGATGTAGTCGACGTCGCGGTGCAGCAGGACCTGGGCGTGCAGCGCCACGTTGACCTTGCTCAGCGTGGTCGACACGTGCTCGTCGGAGTACAGGTCGATGCCGCCGAGGGCGCGTTCGACCAGCTCGGAGCCGGCACCGGTGAGGTAGACGTTGCGCTCCTCGTCGTCGACCTCGAAGTGCAGGTCGCGGCGCAGCCGCTTGACCAGGTCGGCCAGCGCCGGGTCGACGGCGGGGCCTGCGGTGGAGCCGGCCAGCACCAGCGGCACGCGGGCCTCGTCCACCAGCACCGAGTCGGCCTCGTCCACCAGGGCGACGCGCGGCGCGGGCACGATCCGGTCGGCCTCGTCGGTGGCGAGCCGGTCGCGCAGCACGTCGAAACCCAGCTCGGACACCGAGGCGTAGGTGACCTCGGCCTCGTAGGCGGTGCGGCGCTCCTCGGGCTTGCTGCTCTGGCTGACCCAGCCGACGGACACGCCGAGCAGCTCGTAGAGCGGACCCATCCACTCGGCGTCGCGCTGGGCGAGGTAGTCGTTGACCGACACCACGTGCACGTGGTCGCCGCGCAGCGCGAACCCGGCGGCGGCGATCGCGCCGGACAGGGTCTTGCCCTCACCGGTGGCCATCTCCACGACGTGGCCTTCGAGCAGGCCGAGCGCGCCGAGGACCTGCACGTCGAACGGCCGCAGCCCGAGTGCCCGGTCGGCGGCCTCGCGCCCCAGGGCGCAGACCTCGACCAGTTCGGGGCGTCCGAACCCGGACCTCTCCCGCAGCTTCGCCGCCGCCTCGGTCAGCTCCGCGTCGCTGAGCGCGCTCACGCGGTCCGCCTGCTCGTTCACCTCGGCGAGCAGCTTGCGGTACGGCGTGAGGTCGGCGGAGCCGGGCTTCTGCGCGAACCGGCGCAGCCGCTGCTTGAACCGTCCCAGGAGAGTGGTCACGGCACCGCAACGTACGGCACGTCGGCAACGTTCCGCACGTCACCCGATTGACATTTCACGGTGGACGGTAGGAGCGGCGTGTTCGTGCACGGCGTGCAAGGCGGGTTCGGACGCTGATCGGAGGCTTCGCGAGGCGGTTCGAGCGTTCCGGGGGCGGTCGAGGCCGGTTTCGGTGGTCGCTGGTGTTTGTAGGGGTGTCGCGGGGGTCTCGGGGTTGCAGGAGGTCCGTGGGCGGGGTGCGGGGGAGTGTTCGTGACGGAGCGTGGGGCGGTCGTGGGAGCGCTTGCGCCGGTAGGGTGTGATGGCCATCACATAAAGTGGGTTGTGCTTAGCGTTGGCCCACGTGGAACCGATGCCCGGGGTGAGGCGTCTTCTGGGCTAATCCACCCAGGACCTGATCCGGACAGTCCCACCAGGAGGACCACCGTGGTGTTCAAGAGGATGTTGCGCGCGTTCGGAGTCGGCGGTCCGTCCGTGGACACGGTGCTGACCAACCCCAACGTGCGTCCCGGCGAGCTGCTCACCGGCGAGGTGCGCATCGCCGGCGGCGACCACCCCGCCGACATCGACGAGGTCAAGCTGTCGCTGGTGACCAGGGTCGAGGTGGAGAGCGGCGACAACGAGCACAACCGCACCGTCGAGTTCGCCCGCGTCGTCGTCGGCCGGCGCATCCAGGTCGGCCCCGGCCAGCACCTCGCGCTGCCGTTCCAGTTCCCGGTGCCGCTGGAGACCCCGCTGACCGTCGTGCACGGCACCCCGCTGCACGGCATGACCATGGGCCTGCGGACCGAGCTGGAGGTGCGCGGCGCGGTCGACCCGGGCGACCTCGACCCGGTCGCCGTGCACCCGGTGCGCTCCCAGGAGCACGTGCTCGGCGCGTTCGGCGCGCTGGGCTTCCGGTTCACCCGCGCGGACAACGAGCAGGGCCGCATCCACGGCGTGCCGCAGCAGCTCCCGTTCTACCAGGAGATCGAGTTCCTGCCGCCGCAGCAGTTCCTGAGCAAGATCAGCCAGGTCGAGCTGACGTTCGTCACCGACCCGCACCACCTGTACGTCGTGCTGGAGGCCGACCGCCGGGGTGGCCTGTTCCGGCAGGGCGGCGACACGTTCGGGCATTTCGCCATGTCGCACGATGAGGTGATCCGCACGGACTGGGCCGGGGTCCTGCACCAGTGGATGGACCAGGTCGCCGGCAGGCGATCTTCGCACGGCCACGGCGTGCACGGGATGCCCGGGATGCACCACGGGGGCCACCACGGCGGTCACCACGGTGGGGGAATCGGGGCCGGCGGCATCGTCGCAGGGGCTGCGGCCGGCGTGTTCGGTGGGATGATTGTCGGTGAGGCCCTCGACGAGGTCGGGGACTTCTTCGAAGGCGACTAACCCGCAGGAGGCATCGTGGGCATCGGCGGCGTCATCAGCGCTCTTATCGTGGGTCTCATCATCGGGTTCCTCGGCAAGCTCGTGGCCCCGGGCAAGCAGTCCATCCCCGTCTGGCTGACCATCGTGGTCGGCATCGTGGCTGCTTTCCTGGGCACGTTCGTGGCCCGGGCGCTCGGTGTCGACGACACCCCCGGCATCGACTGGATCGAGATCATCGTCCAGGTGGCGATCGCCGCTGTCGGGGTCAGCCTCGTGGCCGGTTTCTGGGGCAAGAGGCAAGCCCACTAGGTGTGCGCGCGGAGGGCCTCCCGGCTCGGTCGGGGGGCCCTCCGGCGTTCGCGGGGTGTGGCGGCTCGTGGGCGGTCAGGCCCCGAGCATCCGGAGCACGAGGTCGGCGTACAGGCTGCCGATGTCGGCGGGTGTGCGGTGGCCGGCGGGCTGGTACCAGCGGGCCACGTCGATGCACAGCGAGAGGACGGCCAGCGTCGCCCCGCGCGTGTCCGGGACGTGGAACGCGCCGGAGGCCACGCCGTCCTCGATCATCTCCCGGACGGCGGTTTCGGTGCGCCTGCGCAGCACGACCACCTCGGCGAGGTGCTCAGGGGTCAGCGCGCCCAGCTCGTACTGCACGACGCGGGCCGTCGTGTGGTGCTCGGCGTGCCAGGAGGCGAACGCCGTGACGGCGGCGGCCGTCCGCGCTACCGGGTCCGGGCCGGTGGCGGAGGTCAGCACGTCGAGCGCGGTGGTGTGGCCGATCCGGGAGATCTGGAACAGCAGGTCTTCCTTGGACCGGTAGTGGATGTAGACGGCGGCGGGGCTCATCCCGGCCTGCGCGGCGATGTCCCGGGTCGTGGTGGCGTGGTAGCCCCGCCCGGCGAACGCGGCGGCGGCGGCGATGAGCATCCGGCGGGCGGCCGGTGGGGTGATGTCGCTCCACGCCCGGTCGAGCAGGTCGAACTCGTGGGCGGTCATCGGGCCTCCTTGACAGCGGCGCTCAGCCTAACGGAGGCTGAGCGTGCGCTTAGGGCTAAGCAACTGCTTAGTATGACGATTCGATGCGGCTTCGGCGCATCGCTCGGCACGGCGCGGGTGGTTGAGATCGCTGCGGTGCGATGAGGCGTTCGGCGGGCCGCGGGGTCCACTGTGGAGGTTAAGAATGGGGATCCTGGACAGGTTCCGGTTGGACGGGAAGGTCGCGATCGTCACCGGCGCGTCGTCCGGGCTCGGCGTGGCGTTCGCCAAGGGGCTGGCCGAGGCCGGGGCGGACGTGGTGCTCGCGGCGCGTCGGGTCGACCGGCTGGCGGAGACGGCGGCGTTGGTCGAGGGTGCGGGGCGGCGCGCGCTGGTCGTGCGGGCGGACGTGACCCGGCCGGAGGACTGCCGCGAGGTGGCGCGGGCCGCCGCCGGGTTCGGCGCGGTCGGCGTGCTGGTGAACAACGCCGGGGTGGCGTCGGCGGTGCCGGCGTCGCGGGAGACGCCGGAGCAGTTCCGGGCCGTGCTGGACGTGAACCTCAACGGGGCCTTCCTGATGGCGCAGGCCGCTGCGGCGGTGATGACCGGGGGCGGCTCGATCATCACCGTGTCCAGCGTGCTCGGGCTGGTGTCGGGCGGGCTGCCGCAGGCCGCCTACTCGGCGTCCAAGGCCGGGGTGCTGGGCCTGACCCGGGACCTGGCGCAGCAGTGGACCGGCCGCAAGGGCATCCGGGTGAACGCCCTGGCACCGGGCTACTTCGCCTCCGAGATGACCGACCAGTACCCGGAGGGGTACCTGGACGCGCACATCGCGCGGCTGCCGATGGGGCGGATGGGCGACCCGGAGGAGCTGGCGGCGGCGGTGGTGTTCCTCGCCTCGGACGCGGGCGGGTACGTGACCGGTGCGACGGTCGTGGTCGATGGTGGGGCGACGGTGGGCGGTTGACGTCCTGCCGGGCTGACCGCCGGCGCATGGCGGGGAGTTTGTAACCGGATGGCGACCGGGTGCGACATACCCTGAGGGAGAACCTCTCATCCGGGGGAATCGTGGCCGAAGAGCCTGGTTTCAGGGTTGTCGAACCGTCTCGTTCCGTATTCCGCCGCAAACGCTTCCTGCTGCCGTTCGGGATCTCGGTGGTGGTCGCGCTGGCGGGCGCGATCGCGCTGTTCGCGTCCGGCACGGTGGCGCTGCCCGCGCAGGAGGTCCTGGTCGTGCGGGGGATGATCGGGTCCAAGCGCGACTTCTTCCAGGACCCCGAGGTGAAGCGCCTGCTTATGGCGCACCGCATCCAGGTGCAGATGACCCCGGTGGGGTCGCGCGAGCTGGTCAACCGCGACGACCTGGACGACTACGACTTCGTGTTCCCGTCCGGGCAGTCGATGGTGGAAGTCGTCTACGAGCGGCGCAAGAACAAGTCCACCAACCCGTACCGGCCGTTCTTCACGCCGATCGTGCTGGCCACCTACGCCGACTACGCGCGGGCGCTGCGCGATGCCGGCGTGGTGCGCGAGCAGGGGGACGGTGACGGGCTCTACTACGACCTGTCGGTGCCCGCGCTGATCAAGGTCATGCAGCAGGGCAGGTTCTGGTCGGACCTGGGCACGGGCAACAACAACAGGGTCATCACGCAGATCCCGGACCCGTGCCGCACCTACTCCGGCGCGACCTACGTGGGGATGCTGGCGTTCGCGCTCAACGACAACCACCCGCCGACGGACGACGAGGCGGCGGTCCGGCTGGCCCGCGAGATCAAACCGCTGCTCGACGTCGAGGGGCAGCACGGCGACGACCACGCGCCCAAGTACCTGGCACCGGACGGGCGCACGTTCGGGACCGTCGTGGTGATCTACGAGCACCAGTTCCTGGCGCACCAGCTCGCGGTCGTGGAGCGGACCGGGCAGCCGGACCGCACCCGCGCCCTGCTGTACCCGGAGGCGCAGCACGAGACCGCGCCGGAGCTGCTGGCGTTCACGCCGGCCGGCAACCGGTTGGGGCACTTGATCTCCGAGGAGCCCGCGCTGCGCCGGCGTGCGCTCGAACTCGGCTTCCGGGTGCTCGGCCCGAGCGGCGAGACGTCGGACTACGGCGCCCTGTCGGAACACCTGCGGGCGCGGGGCCTGCCCACGCCGACCAGCGGGATCGGTGACACCGAGACGTGGCTGCCCAACCGGAAGCTGCTGGAGAGGATGATCCTCGAAGTCGGTGGCTGCGCGTGAGGGCGGTCCTGGCACTGGTGCTGGTGCTGGTCGCCGGGTGCACGTCCGCGCCGCAGCCGGTGACGCTGACCGTGCTCGCCGGGGCGGAGCTGGCCGACCTGGGGCCGGTGCTGGACGAGCTGCGGCGCGACACCGGCGTGGACCTGAGGCTGGACCACCGGGGCACGATCGAGGCCGGCGAGGAGATCCGCCGCGGTGCCCGGCACGACCTGGCCTGGCTGTCCACCAGCCGGTACCTGCGGCTGGCGGGCACGGCGGTCCCGGTCGCCACGAGCGTGATGCTGTCGCCGGTGGTGGTCGGCGTGAAACCCGGGCGGCTCAAGGAGAACTCGCCGTCCTGGGCGTCGATCGCGTCGGTGGCCGGCCTCGGCGGGCTGAGGTACCTGATGGCCGACCCGAAGGTCGCGGGCAGCGGCTTGGCGGCGTTGATCGGCGTGGCGACGGCCGCAGCGGGCACGGGGGCGGCGCTGCGGCCCGAGGACGTGCGGTGCGACAAGGTGCAGGGGTTCCTGGTCGGGCGCGAGGCCGTGGCGGCGGCCGAAGACCTCGCCGACGAGTACGTGCGGCAGCAGGACCAGCTCGACGCGGTGCTCACCTACGAGTCGACGGTGTTGTCCCTCAACGCTTCCGGTCGGATCCGGGAACCGCTGGAAGTCGTCTACCCGCGTGACGGGATCGTGCTGGCGGACTACCCGGTGATGTTGCTGAAACCGGAGAAGCGGGCCGTCTACGACCGGGCGGTGGCCTGGATGACGGGCGAGCGCGGGCAGCGGGCGTTGATGAAGACGTTCCGCAGGCCGGTCGACCCGGCGGTCGAGCGGACCGGGCCGCTGCGGGCGGAACTGGGGACCTCGCTGTACTTCCCGGGTTCCCAACAGGTCGTCGACGCGTTGCTGGCCGCGTACGACCGGGCCGGGAAGCCCGGCCGGGTGGTGTACGTGCTGGACTACTCGACCTCCATGGCGGGGCCGAGGATCGACGGCCTGCGCGACGCGTTCGCGCGGTTGACCGGCTTCGAGGGGTTCCGGGTCGGGGAGTCGGTGACCGTGGTGCGGTTCGCCGGTTCGGTGCTGGCGGCCGACACGGTCGAGGTGCGCGGAGCCTCGGACGTCGCTGCCCTGCAAGCGTTGCTGGGCGGTGAGCTAGAGGACGGGACTGCGGTGTGGTCGGCCCTGGACGTGGCCTACCGGCAGGCCGGCGACGGTGCGGTCGTGGTGATGACGGACGGGGAGAACAACGCGGGGATGGGCGTGGAGGAGCTGCTGGCCGCGTGGCCGCGCCCCGCCCGGACGTACGCGGTGCGGTTCGGGTCGGCCGATCCGCAGGAGTTGGGACGGGTGGCGGGTGCCTCGGGTGGTCGGCTGATCGACGCCGAAGCCGGGTCGTTGGCGGCGGCGGTGCGGGAAGTGCGGGGCTGCTGAGTTGCCGGTGGGGTAGAGGGAGGGCACCGAAGTGGTGGACCGCGCGTTGTGGTGGTCTGTGTGGTGGCCGTGGGCGGTCGTGTGGGTGGTGACGGTGCTCGCGGTGGTGGTGGCGGTGGTGGCGCTGGTCCTGGCCTGGCGGGCACGCCACCGGTTCGCGCCCGTGCGCGAGGTGCCCGGTTTGACGTTGTACCTCAACGCGAAGAGCGTCATGGACCTGTACCAGGTGGGCGGCTTCGGCGACGCGCTGGTCAAGGAGGTCACGCACCGGGTGGGCGTGACCAAGGACGGCAAGGTGGCCATCCCCGGGCTGCCGGACCTGGCGGCGGGCGTGGCGTACGGGCGGGAGGTGGTCAAGACCTACCTGGAGCGGTCCGAGCCGATCAGCGTGGTGGGCGTGCTGCTGGACGCCCTGGAGGCTGCGGGGAGCCTGGTGCACGTCGACCTGACCGACCAGACGGTGGTGCGCAGCCCGGCGCTGGAGCGCAGCCCGGCGCCTGGTGGTGGGGCGCAGGGGGATGCGGTGGCGTTGCGCAAGCTCAAGGCGTACGTGTTGCTCAAGGGCGAGTTCTCGATCGAGGAGGAGAAGGACGGCGTGACGGTCCTGCTGGCCGACGTCGGGGCGGACGGCGTGCGGGTGCGGGTGGAGTGCCTGGCGTCCGGACTGGACGACGCGCTGCCGGAGGGGCTGTTCGACGCGGTGTGCCTGGGGCGGGTGCAGGCGTGGCGGGCCGAGGCGAAGGAACTGGTCGTCCGGCCGATCGCCGTGTTCCAGTGAGGTGCCGGTGGCGGGGCGTCGTCCGAGTTCTGAGTTCTGAAGGGTGGGGGCGGGGCGTTTAAGCTGCCCGGCATGGGCACAGTGCCGGAGCGGCTGATCGGGGCCGCCACCAGGTTGTTCGCCGACAAGGGCTTCGACCGGGTGGCGGTGCAGGAGATCGTCGACCTCGCGGGCGTCACCAAAGGGGCGATGTACCACTACTTCGGGTCGAAGGACGACCTGCTGCACGAGATCTACGGCAGCCTCCTGCGGGTGCAGACCGAGCGGCTGGAGCTGATCGCCGCCGGGGACGGGGCGGTGGCCGACCGCCTGCACGCGGCGGCGGTGGACGTGGTGGTGACGTCCGTCGAGAACTTCGACCAGGCGAAGGTGTACTTCCGCTCGGCCGACCAGTTGGCCGAGTCGCAGCGGCTGGCCATGCGGCTGGAACGCCGGAAGTACCACGAGCGCTTCCGCTCGCTGGTGGAGGAGGGCCAGGACGCCGGGGTCTTCCGCGACACCGTGCCCGCCGACCTGACCGTCCACTACTTCTTCGGGGCGGTGCACCACCTGGGCTCCTGGTACCGGGAGAGTGGGACGTTGTCGGCCGAGGAAGTCGGACGGCATTACGCGGACCTGTTGTTGGGGTCGTTGCGGGATCAGTGAAAAGCGTCCTCGCCGGACGGGCGAGCCGCCAAGGATGACGGAAGTGCGGGCCACACGGGGATGACACGACTGCGGTGGCGCGCGGATGACGGGGGCGGGGTGTGATGTGGGGGTGTTGGTGTCAGGGGATGTAAAGGACGACGGTTTCTGCTACGCAGGCGGGTTTGTGATGGCCCTCGATCTCCACGGTCACCTTGATCACCGCTTGTTTGCCCGGTGGCAGGTCGGTGAGTTCGACCAGTTCCGCTCCCGCTCGCAGGCGTGATCCCACGGTCACCGGAGTGGGGAAGCGGACTTTGTTCAGGCCGTAGTTCACGCCCATCTTCAGGTTTTCCACCGCGTAGACGTCGCGGACCAGCTTGGGGATCAGGGACAGGGTCAGGTAGCCGTGGGCCACCGGGGCTTTGAAGGGGCCCGCCTTCGCCTTCTCGACGTCCACGTGGATCCACTGGTGGTCGTCCGTGGCTTCGGCGAAGAGGTCGATCTCGTGTTGGGTGATCTCGTGCCAGGTGCCGTGACCCAGGTGTTCGCCCTTGGCCTCGCCCAGGGCGTCCAGGGTGGGGAAGGTCCTCATGGAGTCAGTCCTTCGGTCCGCCGGCCACGTAGACGACCTGGCCGGAGACGAAACCCGCGCCTTCGCTCACCAGGAACGACGCGGTGTGGGCGATGTCCTCCGGGGTGCCGACCCGGCCGACCGGGATCGTGAGGGCCGCCGCCTTCTTGAAGTCCTCGAAGTCCGCGCCCACGCGCGCTGCGGTGGCTGCGGTCATGTCGGTGGCGATGAAGCCGGGGGCGATGGCGTTGGCGGTGATGCCGAACTTGCCCAGTTCGATGGCCAGGGTCTTGGTGAGGCCCTGGATACCGGCTTTCGCGGCGGAGTAGTTGGCCTGGCCCCGGTTGCCCAGGGCGCTGATGCTCGACAGGTTGACGATCCGGCCCCACCGGGCCTCGACCTGGAACCGCTGGACCGCGCGGCTCATCAGGAACGTGCCTTTGAGGTGCACGCCCAGCACGGCGTCCCAGTCGTCCTCGGTCATCTTGAACAGCAGGTTGTCGCGCAGGATGCCGGCGTTGTTCACCAGCACGGTGGGGGCTCCCAGCTCGTCCGCGACCCGCTGCACGGCCCGGTCCACGGCGGTGCCGTCGCTCACGTCCACGCCCACGGCCAGGGCTGTGCCGCCGGCGGCGGTGATCTTGGCGGCGGGTTCCGCGCAGCGGTCCTCGTCCAGGTCCAGCAGCGCCACGGCCAGGCCGTCCTGGGCGAGTCTCGTCGCCACGGCCGCGCCGATGCCTCGTGCGGCGCCGGTGACGATTGCCACGCGTGCTTCCGGTCCGGGCACGTCGACCTCCATCGTGTGGGCTAAGCAAGCGCTTAGGCGACTACCGGCGAAGCTACCGGGCCGGTCCGCTTGACGCCAGGGGTGGGGGCCGTGACCATACCGACTGGTCGGACGGGGAGGGCTGGTGGAGTTCTCGGGCAAGGTCGCCCTGGTCACCGGGGGTGCCAACGGGATCGGGGTCGGGGTCGCGCGGAAGTTGGCGTCGTCGGGGGCCGCTGTCGTCGTCGCGGACGTGGACGAGGCCGGCGGGGCTGCGGTCGCGACGGAGGTGGGCGGGCTCTTCGTCGCCTGCGACGTGCGCGATCCCTCGGCGAGCACGGCGGCGGTGGCCGCCTGCGTGTCGTCGTTCGGTCGCTTGGACGTCGTCGTGCTCAACGCCGGTGTTGCGACGGGGTTCGGGCTCGGGGACGACTTCGACGTCGAGCGCTACCGGAGCGTCATGGGGGTCAACCTCGACGGCGTGGTGTTCGGCATCCACGCGGCGCTGCCGGAGTTGGTGAAGAGCGGCGGGCAGGTCGTGGTCACGGCGAGCATGGCCGGGTTGATGGCGATGCCGCTCGATCCCTTGTACGGGGCCAACAAAGCCGCCGTGGTCGCGTTGGTGCGGGCGTTGGGGCCGGTGCTGGGCGCGGACGGCGTGGCGGTCAACGCGGTGTGCCCCGGGTTCGCGGACACGGCGATCATCGCGGGGTTCAAGGCGTTCCTGGAGACCGCCGGGATGCCGGTCCTGAGCGTGGACGACGTGGTGGAGGCGTACCTCGCCGTGTTGCGCAGCGGGGAGACCGGGCAGTGCTGGTACGTCCAGGCGGGCCGGCCCAGCGAACCCTTCCGGTTCCCCACCCCGCCCGGTCCGCGCGCCGCCGACGGTGGGCGCGTCATCCTGCACGATCCGTCCCAGGAAGGCTGAAACCGTTGCGTGCCATACAGATCACCCAATTCGGCGGGCCCGAGGTGCTGCACGGGGCCACGGTGCCCGATCCCGTACCCGGTGACGGGGAGCTGCTGGTGCACGTCAGCCGCGCGGGGGTGAACTACGCGGACACGCACCAGGTGGAGAACTCGTACCTGGCGGGCATGGAGTTGCCGTTGGTGCCTGGCGGGGAAGTCGTGGGGTGGGTCGAGGACGACGGCGGGAGGCGCCGGGTCGTCGGGCTCACGGCTTCCGGTGCGGGCGGGTACGCGGAGAAGGCGGTGGTGGCGGCCGGGACCGCGTTCGACGTGCCGGACGGCATCGACGACCTGACCGCGCTGAGCGTCGTCGTGCAGGGCACCACGGCGTGGTTGTTGCTGCGCAAGAGCGTGCACCTGGAACCCGGCGAGAGCGTGGTCGTCCACGCCGGTGCCGGCGGGGTCGGGTCGATCGCCGTCCAGCTGGCCAAGCGGTGGGGTGCCGGGCGGGTCATCGCCACGGCGTCCTCCGAGCGGAAGCGCGCCCTGGCCTTGGAGCTGGGGGCCGACGTGGTGGTCGACTCGCGGTCCGCCGACCTGACGGCGGCCCTGCGGGAGGCCAACGACGGGCGGCCGGTCGACGTCGTGCTGGACATGGTCGGGGGTGCGGTGACCGACCAGGGCATCGCGGCGCTGGCACCGTTCGGCCGGCTCGCCTTCTACGGCGTGGCCGGGCGGGAGGAGCCCGCCGCCGTCGAACCGGCCCGGCTGCTGTCGCACTCGACCGCCGTCGTCGGCATGTGGCTGCCGCACGCCTTCCGGCTGCCGGGCCGGGTGGTGCACCGGGCGGTGGGTGAGCTGTTCGACCTCGTGCTCGCCGGTGACCTGCGGGTCGTCGCCGGGGGCGAGTACGGGCTGTCCGAGGCGCGCCGGGCGCACGTCGACCTGCGGTCGCGGCGCACCACCGGCAAGCTGGTGCTGGACCCGTCGCGGTGACGGGGGAGGGGCCGCCCCTTCGAAGTGGGCGGCCCCGGCCTCGTCAGTCCTCGCTCAGCTCGGCGAGCGCGGCCTTCACCTTGGCCAGCTCGGCTTCCAGCTCCTCCATGCGGGTGCGGTGCTGGGAGCGGGCGGCCTCGATGACCTCCTCGATGCCGCCGGCGATGTCCTCGTGCAGCTCCTTGGCCGCCTTGGACACGGCTGCGGCCGAGATCGACAGGCCCTGCACGACCCGCTTGGTGCCGTGCACCAGGTCGGCCTGCCACTCGCCGTCGGCCGTGCCGGTGACGGTGAGCGTCAGCTCCACCGTGCGGGTCTTCTTGGCCGTGCTCTTGGCGGCCCGGGGCTTCGCGGGCTTGGCCGCCGGGGTCGCTTCCTCCTGCTTCGGGGGTGCGGCAGGGGCTGCTTCGTCCTGCTGCACGGGCTCGGCGGGCGCCACGGCGTCCACCTGGTCTTCCTGCTCCACGAGCGTGTCCGCCTGCACGTTCTCGTTTCCTCTCTGCGCTTCCGGCTCGACCCGGCCGTGATCATAGAACACGTGTTCGATGGTGGGTCGATTGCCCCGCCCAGCGTAGGGCGTGCCGGGCGGGGGAGCGCCGGCGGTCGGCCGTCCGGGGTGTCAGACCGGTGGCGGCAGCCGCACCGCGCGCTGCCGCTCCACGGCGGCGACGCCGGGCACGTCCCGGAGCTTCCCGATCGCCTCCGGGGCGACCGATCCGGTGACCACGCCCAGCGCCTCCAGCACGTCGTCCACGTCGAGGCCCGCCTCCCGCAGCGCCGCGACCACCGAGCCCAGCCGGGAGAGGCTGTCGTCGGCGACCGAGACCACGACTTCGTCCACGGGCGCCTCCGGCGGTCGGTGTCAGGGAGCCTGCACCAATCCTGCACCCAAGTCCGTGGAAGGCAAGCCCAACCGGCGCGCGGACTGCATCAGCCGCGCCCACAGCTCCCAGCCCCGGGCGTTGTACCGCTGCGCCATGAGCGCCGCGACCCCCGCCACGTGCGGGGTCGCCATGCTGGTGCCCTGGATGCGCTTGTGCCGGGTGTCCTCGCTCTTCCCGTTCCAGCTGGAGTACACGTTCACCCCCGGCGCGACCACGTCGACCTGCCCGACGGTGTCGACCGTGCCGCAGGAGAAGAACGCGATGGCGCGCTGGTCGTCGACCGCGCCCACGGACAGGATCGACGGGCAGTTCGCCGGGTGGCCGACCGGGGCGACCGCGCCCGGCCGCCTGCTCTCGTTGCCCGCAGCCGCGACGATGAGCGTGTTCTTGCCCAACGCGCGCTGGGCGGCCTGCTCGAAGATCTGCGAGTACGGCGTGCCCGGCCGGACCGCCGCGCCCAGCGACATCGAGACGACGGCGCACCCGTTGGCGACGGCCCACGCGATGCCGTTCAGGATCCCGCCGTCGGAACCGAATCCGGCGTTGGACAGCACCTTGCCCGCGTAGATCTCGGCCTCGTGCGCGACGCCGAAACCGGGTCCCCTGGCGGGTTTGCGGGGTCCGGCGGCGGTGCCGATGCAGTGCGTGCCGTGGCCGTGCGCGTCGTCCACCGCCTCGCCGGCGATGAACGAGTTGGTGAGCACGGTCCGCCCGGTGAAGTCCGGGTGGTCGACGGTGAAGCCGGTGTCCAGCACGGCCAGCCGGACGCCCGCGCCGCTCGCGGAGCTCAGCGTCGCGCCGATCGCCTGCAGGCCCCAGGTGAACACGCTCTCGTCCACCAGGGTGGAGCAGGTCTCCTGCGGCGCGGGCGCGGTCAGCGCCCGCACCACCCGCTCCGGCTCGACCACCGCGATCGGGCCGGGTTCGTCGGCGGCGCGGGCCAACCGCGTCACCTGCTCGGGCGCGGCGTTGACCACGGCCACGCCGAGCTCCTGGAAGATGATCCCGTCGGCAGCGGCGAGGTCCTCCGGCGTGACGGATTCGACGGTGCTGGCGGCGGAGATGCCGGCGACGCGGTTCATCTCGCGCGCGCCGGCCGCCACCGCGTTGTCCTCCAGCAGCACGAGGTAGCGGCCGGTGGTGGTGTTGGTGTCCTCGGGCATGACGACCCCCTTCGGGGTTGGGCGGCAGTCAAGTGCAACCCCGGTGACCGGTCGGGTTCAAGCGGCCGAACGTGGGGTGGTTGCGTCATGTCCGAGGTCGTGCGCCGCCGCTCCGATACCGGATCAGGCCGTGGCGGGCCGAGCGTCACGCTTTCGGCCTACCAAGCGGGCCAACGGTTCCACCACCCGGGCGGCGACCGGGCCCAGCACGGCCATCAGCAGCACGTAGGCCGTCGCCAGCGCCGCCAGCTCGCCGTCCACCGCGCCGGAGGCCACGGTGAGGCTGGCGATGACGATGGAGAACTCGCCGCGCGCCACCAGGGCCGCGCCCGCGCGGGCCCGGCCGAGCTTGCCGATGCCCTGCCGCTGCGCGGCCCACCAGCCGGTGGCGACCTTGGTCAGCGTGGTCACCACGGCCAGCGCCACGGCCAGCCCCAGCACCGGCGGGATCGAGCGCGGGTCGGTGTTCAACCCGAACACCACGAAGAACATCGCCGCGAACAGGTCCCGCAGCGGTTCCAGCATCCGGGTGGCGTTCTCCGCCGTGGATCCGGAGATCGCGATGCCGAGCAGGAACGCGCCCACCGCCGCCGACACCTGGAGCTGCGAGGCAACCCCGGCCACCAGCAGCGCCGAGCCGAGCACCTTGAGCAGGAACACCTCGGGGTCGGGGCTGTCCACCACGGCCGAGACGTACTTGCCGAACTTGAGCGCGATCACCAGCACCACGGTGATCGCCAGCAGCGAGACGCCGACCGCCGTCAGCCCGCCGACGAAGCTCACGCCCGCCAGCACGGCGGTCAGGATCGGCAGGTACACCGCCATCGCCAGGTCCTCGAACACCAGCACCGACAGCACCACCGGGGTCTCCCGGTTGCCCAGCCGGCCCAGGTCGCCGAGCACCTTGGCGATGATCCCCGAGGAGGAGATGTAGGTGACGCCCGCCATCGCCAGCGCGCCCACCGGTCCCCAGCCCAGGACGAGCGCGGCGATCGCGCCCGGTGCGGCGTTGAGCACGATGTCCACGACACCGGCCATCCACGACCGCTTGAGACCGGTCATCAGCTCGGCCGCCGAGTACTCCAGGCCGAGCAGGAGCAGCAGCAGGATGACGCCGATCTCGCTGGAGATGTGCGAGAAGTCCTCGATGCCGTGCAACGGGATCAGCCCGCCCTGCCCGAAGGCCAGGCCGCCGATCAGGTAGAGCGGGATCGGCGAGATGCCGATCCGCCAGGCCACCTTCCCCAGCAAGCCCAGGCCGAAGAAGACCGCGCCGAGTTGGACCAGTGCGATCGCTGTGTCGTGCAACGCTCAGCCGTCCAGGATGTCGGCTGTCTTGGCCAGCCCGTCGACGGTGCCCACCACGACCACCAGGTCGCCGCCCGCGAACAGGAAGTCCGGCCGGGGCGACGGGTGCACCGCGCCCGAGCGCACCACGGCCACGATCGAGGCTCCGGTGCGGGTGCGCAGCTCGGTCTCGCCCAGCGTGCGGCCGTCGAAGGTCGAGCCCGGCACGATCGGGAACTGCTTGGTGGAGATGCCCGCCACGTCGCGGTGCTGGTCCTCCAGGTGCGCCACGAGCTGCGGGGCGCCCAGCAGGCCGGCCAGCGTGCCCGCCTCGACCGGTGTCAGCGGTATCGACGCCGAGCAGTTGTCGGGGTCGTCCTTGCTGGAGACGATCAGCTCGAACTTCCCGTCGCGGTAGGTGATCACCCCGATCCTGCGGCCGGCTCGGATCATGAAGTCCTGTCGGGTGCCGATTCCCGGCAAGGGCGTGACCTCGACGTTCATGCCAACCATCATAATCGGCATGACTGTTCGGGTGCGGGCCGTGCGCGGCGGCTGGGTGGTCCGGGACCGGGTGCCGGGTCCGGACGTGGACGAGTTCGCCGAGCCCGAGCGGGTGGTGGCGGCGCTGGCCGCCGCGCGCGGCGAGACCCTGCTGGCGGTGCAGCACCCGCACCGCACCCCGTCGGCGCTGGCCGCCGGGCTCCGCCTGCTCGACGCGTTACCGCAGGCCAGGAGCACTCTGGCGCACCTGCGGCGGACCGCGTACCGGCAGGTCTCAGACGTGGTCGCGCCCTACCGGGTGGACGGACCGGACGGCACCGCGTACGGGCTGCTGTGCCTGGCCGACCCCTCCGCCGTCGGGCACACCGAGGAGGTCTACCCCGACGTCGTCGCCGAGCGCGCCGGCGTCCTGGCCGGGCTGGGCTGCGTGACCAGCGCCGCACTGCTGGTGCCGGTGCCCGGCGACGGGCAGCGGGGTGCCGAAGTCGTGCCCGAGCGCTCGGAGCTGACCCGGCTGGTCGCCGAGGTCGACTCCGCGCCCGCCGTGTCCGTGGTCGACCCGGGCGGCCGGCGGCACTGGCTGTGGCTGGTCGGGCCCGGTCACCACCAGGACGCCCTGCTGGCCGCCGCCGGCGCGCACCCGCTGATGGTCGCCGACGGCAACCACCGGGTCGCGGCGGCGGCAGCCGCCGGCCTGACCGGGCTGCTCGCGCTCGTCACGGCCGGGCCGGACCTGCGCGTCGGGCCGATCCACCGGGCCCTGGTCGGCACCGGGCTCGGCCTGGACGACCTGGCGGCGGCGTGGCGCGGGATCGGCCTCGACGTGACCGCGACCGACCCGTCCACCCGGCCGTCACCGGGCGTGGTGGTCGCGGTGGCCGGCGCGCGGGCGCTGCGCGTCGGGCTGCCGCCGTCCGGGCTCGACCACGCCGTCGTGGAGTCGCACCTGCTGGAGAAGGCCCTCGGCCTGGACCCGGAGAGCCCGCACGTGCGCCCCGTCACCAACGGCGTGCCGCTGGACGTCGAGGCGTTGCTGCTGATCGCACCCGTGCCGGTCGCGGACGTGCTCGCGGTGCACGCGTCCGGCGGCCGGATGCCCCGTAAAAGCACCTACTTCACCCCCAAGCCGCGCAGCGGTCTCCTGCTGGCCGACCTCGACTGACCCGGGCCCGCGCACGGCTCACCGCCCCCGACCCGGGCCGATTCGGGTGTGACGGTTCACACCAGGCACAATAGGAGGTTGACGACAGGGCACGCGTGCGAGGAGGAAAACCCGGTGGGACACGGTGAGCTGCGTGGCGTGGTGGCCCTCGACGGGCCGTCCGGCACCGGCAAGTCCTCCGCCGCGCGCAGGCTGGCGGCGACGCTGGGCGCGCGGTACCTGGACACGGGCGCGATGTACCGCGCGGTGGCGCTCGCGGTGCTGCGCGCGGGCGTGGACCCGGCCGACGCCGCGCGCGTCGCCGAGGTCGCCCGCGCCACCCGCCTCGACCAGGGCGACGACCCGGAGCGGTCGACCACGGTGGTCGACGGCGTGGACGTCGGCGCGGAGATCCGGGGCCCCGAGGTGACCCTCGCGGTGTCCCCGGTGTCGGCCGTGCCCGAGGTGCGCGAACTGCTCGTCGCCCGGCAGCGCGAGATCATCGACGCCGCGCTGGGCAGCGCCGGCGGCATCGTGGTCGAGGGCCGCGACATCGGCACGGTGGTCGTGCCCGACGCCGGCCTGAAGGTCTACCTGACCGCCGACGCGCAGGCCCGCGCCCAGCGGCGGACCAAGCAGGACAACGCGTCCGGCCGCACGTCCACAGTGGACGCGACGCTGGCCGACGTGCAGCGGCGCGACACCTACGACTCGACCCGCGCGGTCTCCCCGCTGCGGCCCGCCGACGACGCCGTGGAGCTGGACACCACCTCCCTAGACCTGGCCGGCGTGCTGGCGGCCCTGGTCGAGCTGGTGGAGCAGCGCGGGCTGCGGGTCGCGGCGGTGACCGGGTGAACGAGGACCTGCCCGAGAGCACCTGGCCCTGGCTGATGGACCTCGGCCGGCTGATCGGCCGCTACCCGGTCGCCAAGTCGTTCCGGGTGCGCCTGGCCGACCAGGCAGGCATCCCGAGGACCGGGCCGGTGGTCCTCGTCGCCAACCACAGCTCGATGGTCGACGGGCCCATCCTGTTCGGGGTCCTGCCCCGGCGGGTGGTGTTCCTGATCAAGCAGGAGATGTTCCGGGGCCTCGCCGGGCGCGGGCTGCGGCGGATCGGCCAGCTCGCCGTCCGCCGGGGCGTGCCCGACCGCGCGCCGCTGCTCGCCGCCCAGCAGGTGCTGCGCGGCGGCGGCGTCGTGGGGGTCTTCCCCGAGGGCACCCGGGGCTCCGGGGACGTGGCGCAGGCCCAGCAGGGCGCGGCGTGGCTGGCCCGCTCGACCGGCGCCCTCGTGGTGCCCGTCGCGTGCCGGGGCACCCGGCGCCCCGAGGGCTCCGGCCGGAGGTTCCGACCCGTGGTGGACGTGCTCGTGGGCACGCCGTTCGAGCTGCCCGCCGACAAGGGTCGGCAGGCGCTGGAGAAGGCGACCGAGCAGGTCCGCGACCGCTTGGCCACGCTGGTGGCCGAGCTCGACAGCAGGCGAAGCGTGAGCGGAGAAGCAGGATGACGGACTTGGACGGCACCTGGGCGGACGAGTCCGAGTGGTCGGCGTTCGACGGTGACGGCACCGACGGCGAGGACGGGGGCGGCGTCGTGCCGCAGCCCGTGCTGGCCGTCGTCGGCCGGCCGAACGTCGGCAAGTCGACGCTGGTCAACCGGATCATCGGCCGCCGCGAAGCGGTCGTGCAGGACGTGCCCGGCGTGACCCGCGACCGGGTCGCGTACGACGCGCTGTGGAACGGCCGCAAGTTCACCGTGGTCGACACCGGCGGCTGGGAACCCGACGCCACCGGCATGATGGCCTCCGTCGCGGCGCAGGCCGAACTGGCCATGAGCACCGCCGACGCGATCGTGTTCGTGGTCGACTCGACGGTCGGCGCGACCACCACCGACGAGGCCGCCGTGAAGGTGCTCCGGCGCTCCAAGCGCCCGGTGATCCTGGTCGCCAACAAGGTCGACGACGAGCGGCTGATGGGCGAGGTGGCCATGCTGTGGTCCCTCGGCCTGGGCGAGCCCGTCCCGGTCAGCGGCCTGCACGGGCGCGGCTCCGGCGACCTGCTGGACAAGATCCTGGACGCGCTGCCCGAGACGCCGCGCGACACGTTCGGCGCGAACGCGGGCGGCCCCCGCCGGGTCGCGCTGGTCGGCCGGCCCAACGTCGGCAAGTCGTCGCTGCTCAACCGCCTCACCGGCGAGGAGCGCTCGGTGGTCGACGCGGTCGCCGGCACCACCGTCGACCCGGTCGACTCGCTGGTCGAGCTGGACGACGAGGTGTGGCGGTTCGTGGACACCGCCGGCCTGCGCAAGCGGGTGAACTTCGCGTCCGGCGCGGAGTACTACGCATCGCTGCGCACCAAGGCCGCGATCGAGTCCGCCGAGGTCGCCATCGTGCTGCTGGACGCGTCCGAGCCGATCAGCGAGCAGGACCTGCGGGTGCTCACCATGGCCGTCGACTCCGGCCGCGCGGTCGTGCTCGCGTTCAACAAGTGGGACCTCGTGGACGAGGACCGCCGCTACGCGATGGTGCGCGAGCTGGAACGCGGCCTCGTGCGCGTGCCGTGGGCCGAGCGGGTGAACATCTCCGCGCTGACCGGCCGGGCCGTGCGCAAGCTCGCCCCCGCCCTGCGCACCGCGCTGAACTCGTGGGACACCCGGGTGCCCACCGGACGGTTGAACTCGTGGCTGGGCGACCTGATCGCCGCCACCCCGCCGCCGGTGCGCAGCGGCAAGCAGCCCAAGGTGCTGTTCGCCACCCAGGCGGGCACCCGGCCGCCCACGTTCGTGCTGTTCACGACCGGTTTCCTGGAGGCCGGCTACCGCCGCTACATCGAGCGCAAGCTGCGCGAGGAGTTCGGCTTCGAGGGCAGCCCGGTGCGCATCTCGGTGCGGGTGCGGGAGAAGAAGCCGAAGAGGTGACGTGTTGCCCCGGGCGGCCGAATGGGGTTGCCTGACGACGTGCCGGTGCGATTGGTCCTCGCGGACGACGAGGCGCTGCTGCGACGGGGGCTGCGGGTGCTGCTCGAAGCCGACGGCCGGGTGCAGGTGGTCGGCGAGGCGGCGGACGGCGCGGCCCTGCTCGACGCCGTGCGGCGGTACCGGCCCGACGTGGCGCTGGTCGACGTGCAGATGCCCGGCATGGACGGCCTGGCCGCGCTGCGCGCCCTGCTGGCGTGGACGAACCCGCCGGCCGTGGCCGTGCTCACCACGTTCGACCTGGACGACTACGTGGCGACGGCGCTGGAGCTCGGCGCCCAGGGCTTCCTGCTCAAGGACGCCGAGCCGGAAGCCCTGACCCGCGCCGTCGTGGACCTGGCGGCGGGTGGGGCGGTCCTCGACCCGAGGATCACCGCCCGCCTGCTGCCCCGCTTCCGCACCGCCGGCAGGTTCCGGCAGAACCCGCAGCTCCACGCGCTCAGCGCGCGGGAGAAGCAGGTGCTGGCGCTGCTGGCGAACGGCCAGTCCAACCACGCGATCGCCACGAGCCTCGGGTTGAGCGAGGCGACCGTGAAGAGCTACGTGTCGACGGTGCTGACCAAGCTGGGCGTCGAGAACCGGGTGCAGGCGGCGCTGGTGGCCCACCAGGTGGGCGGTGCGTGGTGATCGTCGTGGAGCTGCTGGCCGTCGTGGTGCCCGCCGCGATGGTGCTCCTGGCGGACGGCGGCCCGCACCCGTGGTCCATCCCCGCCGCCCTGGTCGCCTGCGCCCTCCTGCCCCTGCGCCACTGGCACCCGTGGCTCGCGGTCGTGGCCTGCCTCCCGGCCCTGGCGGGCGGCCTGGGCTGGCCCCCCGCCGTCGTGGCCCTGTACCGCGTCGGTCGCAAGTCGCCACCGTTGGTGATGATGCTGTGCGTAGCGGCGACCACGACCTTGCCGGCGACGTTAGTGGTGGTGGACCAGCAGTTGAGGGTGGGCTCGATCCTGCTGACGTACGCGTTCAGCCTGTTCATGTCGGGAGCCCCAGCGGCCCTCGGGGCGCTGATCGCCACCCGGGAGAAGCTGACGGAAAGCCTCGCGGCGGTGTCCCGGGCGAGGGAAGCGGAACTGGAGGCGAGGGAGACCAGCGCCCGTGCGTCGGAGCGCGCGCTGATCGCCCGTGAGATCCACGACGCCGTGGGCCACCACGCCACCCTGATAGCCGTCGAGTCGGCGGCCTTGGCGGCGACCACGGACGATCCGGAGACCAAGGAAACCGCCAAACGCTTGCGCGCACTGGCAAAAGAGGCACTGGCCGAGATGCGAGCAGCCCTCGGCCTGCTGGCCGCAGAACCCAACCAAGGCCACGACGACATCCCCCAACTGGTGGACCGCGCGACAGCGGCCGGCTTGACCATAACCCTGGATGCGGACCTACCGGTCGCCCTGCCGGCGTCGGTGAGCCGAGCGGCGTTCCGGATCGTCCAGGAGGCACTGACCAACGTGACGAAACACGCGCCCGGCACACCGGTCCAGGTGCGACTGTCCCAACGCGACGGGACGCTGAAGATCGTCGTGGACAACGGCGTCCCCACCACCCGCCCCACCCCGCCGGACTCGGGAGGAACGGGCCTGCACGGCCTGTCGGAACGCGTGGCGCTGGTAGGGGGGAGGCTCACGACGACGGAGCGCACTGACGGGAGCTGGACGCTGGAAGCCGACCTACCGACCGGTCCGTCGAAAGTTGACAGAGATGACTCGACTTTCGGCGGTAGTGCACGAACCGCGACGAACGCATAGTGACAAGGCGTCGATCCGGGGGAACGGCAGTCGACCGAGGGGAACCGGAAGCCCGTCCCAGACGGGCTTCCGCCCCAGGTCAGACCCCATCGATCGACAACACGGGGGGCCGTGTCGGGGGCCCGTTGTCGGGTGCGCTAAGCTATCCGCGCACCCCGACAACGGGATGCGGCCGGGACGTGGCGCAGTTTGGTAGCGCACTTGACTGGGGGTCAAGGGGTCGCAGGTTCAAATCCTGTCGTCCCGACGGTCTGAGGAAGCCCGCTGGATCGGCGCGATAAGCGCAGGTCAGCGGGCTTTTTCGTGCGCTCGTACCGATCTTGGAATCGGTCACGGGACGGTTACGAAACGATCTTCGTGGGTGCTGTGAAGGAGCGGATAAGGAGCGACTCGCTCCTTATTTTTTGCCAACGCCAAGTGGGGTCGCCACCCGAACGGGTGGTTCTGCCGAATCTGCCCCGACCTGGCCCGATCTGCGCGGACCGACGTGAACCGACGCGAACCGGGAGGCTCGTTGAGGGTGTACTGGTCGACGATGCGGCGTCGAGCAGGCGGCGCTGCGGTCGGTCGCCGAGTCCGACCAGGTGGTCGGTGACGGCTCCAGCGGAAGCGCGGATCGGTTCCGCCGGGACGAGTCCGACGGTGTGCACAGTGCTCGGGTGGCGGCGCTGGAGACCGAGGTCGACCCGGATGCCGTCGTCGACCGCGAAGGAGTGGAGGTTGTCGGCACGGAGTACTCCGCGCCGGAGATCGACGAGCGGTGGCGCGGGTTGACGGTCTGGCCGGACTTCGCCGCGTTGTTCTCCGAGCGCGGCTGTGGCGGAGAGGACTGTAAGAGGTGTGCGGCGGCGATGCTGACGCTGCAGACGCGAACCTCATCCTGTGCAGGTTCGTCTCCTGGGCGGAGTGCCAAAGGATGGGAAGGGGGCTGACCTGGGGATTTGTTCCGGCAGCTTGGTTGTGGAGGCGCGCTTCGCGCTGGAGCGGCCGGATGTGTCAGGAGGCGGCGGAGGGTAGGTCTTGACCCGCTCGGCAGGACCAGTCGTTACAGACAGGCCTTCGCTTCGCTGTGAACGTCCGCTTCAGCGGATGCGGGAGACAGGAGCCGCGTCATCAGGCATGGGTTGGCGTGCCTGGAAAACCTTGAAGGGTGCCGAAGGGCTGGCGGCATCCTTGCTGGTCGGAATTTGTCGGTGGTGTGCGTCAGACTGATGGTGTCGGCGTGGCCCATGAACGGGAGTGGACGGTTGGACGAGGCAGAGATCGCCAGGTATCTCGAGCTGGGTCGGGAGAACGCTCGGATCATGGACCTGGCTGCGAATCACTGCCAGCACGGGGACTGTAAAACGAGTGGTGTAACTCCTGATCAAGGATACGCACCTGATGACCGAGATGATGTCCGACGTGGAGAACGCTGAGGACGCCAAGCCCGAGACCGCCCTGGACGGCCTGGACGGCCTGGACGAGCAGTTGGTCGACCGGTTGGTCAGCCGGGCCCGGGCCGGTGGCCTGAAGCTCACCGGCGAGGGCGGGGTGCTCCAGCTTCTGACCAAGCGGCTGCTGGAGTCCGCCCTGGAGGGCGAGATCACCGACCACCTGGGCTACGACAAGCACGACCCCGCTGGCCGGGGCACGGGCAACTCGCGCAACGGCACCTGCTCCAAGACCGTGCTCACCGACGTGGGACCGGTGGAGATCGACGTGCCGCGCGACCGCAACGCCGAGTTCGAACCGCGGATCGTGGCCAAGCGGCAGAAGCGGCTCACCGGCGTGGACGAGATGGTCATCTCGCTGTTCGCCAAGGGCCTGACCACCGGTGAGATCTCCGCGCACCTGGCCGAGGTCCACGGCGCCGAGGTGTCGCGGCAGACGATCTCCACGATCACCGACAAGGTCGTGGAAGGCATGGTCGAGTGGCAGAACCGGCCGCTGGACCCGGTCTATCCGGTGGTGTTCATCGACGCCATCCACGTGAAAATCCGTGATGGCCAGGTGGCCGACCGGCCGATCTGCATGGCGATGGCCGTGACCTGCGAGGGCCACCGCGACATCCTCGGGATCTGGGCCGGGGACGGCGGCGAGGGCGCCAAGTACTGGCTGCACGTGCTCACCGAGCTGCGCAACCGCGGCGTCGCCGACGTGCTGATGCTGGTCTGCGACGGGCTGACCGGCCTGCCCGACGCGGTCACCACGGTCTGGCCGCGCACGATCGTGCAGACCTGCATCGTCCACCTGCTGCGCAACAGCTTCCGCTACGCCGGCCGCCAGCACTGGGCCACCATCGCCAAGGCCCTCGAACCCGTCTACACCGCCCCCGCCGAGGCCTCCGCCGAGGAGCGGTTCGCCGAGTTCACCGACGTCTGGGGCAACCGCTGTCCGGCCATCGTCCGGCTCTGGGACAACGCCTGGGCCGAGTTCGTGCCCTTCCTCGCCTTCTACGTCGAGATCCGGCGGGTGATCTGCTCGACCAACGCCATCGAGAGCGTCAACGCCCGCATCCGCCGCGCGGTCAAGGCCCGCGGCCACTTCCCCAACGACCAGGCCGCGCTCAAATGCGTCTACCTCGCGGTGATGAGCCTGGACCCGACCGGCACCGGACGCAAACGCTGGATGATGCGCTGGAAGCCCGCCCTGAACGCCTTCGAGATCGCCTTCGACGGCCGCCTAACCGCCGGACGCAAGTAACCCTCTTCAACCCGAGTTACACCACTCGTTTGACAGACCCTTCGAGCTGGCCTGTAGCGGCGTGGAATGCCGGTGGCGCTTGCGGTGAGGTGAGCGGTCCGGCACCGCACCGGAGGTCGGCGGTGACGGGCCGGGTATGCCGGCGCGGTGTTTCATTCCATCGTGTGGCTTGTTTCCGTTACGGGCGGAGTGGCACCTAACGTGGCCGGTGAGCCGATTATCACCGGGAGGTAAGGCCGATGCAGCGTTCAGCAGACGGGCGGCGACACCGCCGCGGCGTTGGTCTACGACCAGCAGGGATCCCTGTACGTCTGGCGGCACTACGACCGGGACACCGGACGAATGAGGGTGCTCTTCCCACACGACCGGGTGTCTACCGAGGCCGGAGAGCTTCCCCTGCTGCGGATCTCCGTCGACGACTCGATGTCCATGGCGGAGCTGGAGGGTTCCCGCGGCCCGCACGGGTTCAGTGCCGTCGGCAACCTGCGGGACGGTATTGCTTTGTTCGTTCCGGGCCATCGATGGAACCTGCGCACCGACCGCAGCGGGGGCGAGCAGCGGTTGGTGTTGGACATCGTGCGGGAGGGCAGGACGACCGACACCAAGCTCATCGTGTCCCTGTCGGAGTGACGGCCATCCGGTGTGATGCAGGATGCACCCGCCAGGGCCGTGCGCGGCGTGCACGGTCCGACCGGAGCGCCGCGACGATCTTTGCATGCCTCACCGGCCACGGGCACGAGCGGACGTGTCGGGTGAACCGTCACCCGGTCGGGTCGCCGACGCCGACACCGGTCACATCACACCACGTACCCCCGAAGGGCCGGGGGCCGTCGTCCCCGACAACGATCGCTGCCGTTCGACAACGAGGAGACAGTGATGGCAATCAAGCTGTATGTGGGCAACCTGGCAACCGAGACCACTGACGAAGGACTCCGAAACGCCTTCGTCCAGTACGGGGAGGTCGTCGACGTGGCCGTCGAACGTGACGCCGAGACGGGCGGGTCCCGGGGCTTCGGCTACGTGGAGATGGCCTCCCGGGCTAAAGCCGACGTCGCGATCGCCGAACTCAACGGACACCACCTCCAAGGACGTCCGCTCGCCGTACGCGAGCACCGCGCACGACCCGGCCGCTGACACCACCGGATGACTTCCGTGCGGCATCGCGCCGCCCTCGCCCGGACGTGATCCCGCGGATGCGCGCGGTCGTCGATATGGGCGTGGGCAGCGTCCTGGACGAGCCCGCTCGCGCGAGGCGCGGTGTCCGGGGTGGGTCGATGGAGTCGGCGGCGACGTTCGGATCGAGGTGACTCGGGCGGTGGTCGGGCCCCGGCGCAGGGCTGCCGGGGTGTCCCTATGTGGTTGTCGAGCCGCAGTCGGGTCGACCGGGTTCGCGGTGTCTTCGGTAGTGGGTCTTGTCGTAGAACCTGGCGAACAGGACGTCGCAGCGGCGGTGGGTGAGTTCGGTCAGTGCGGCGTTGTGTTTCGTCCCCTGATCGCGTTTGCGCTGGTAGCAGGCGCTGCTGGTTGGATTGGAGAGGTCGGCGAACGTGGTGAGGGAGAACGAGCGTCTGAGTTTGCGGTTGCCGATGCGGGCCGGGTGCTCGCCCTTGATGGTGCTCCCGGAGATGCGGGTGACCGTGGCGACGCCGGCGGAGGTGGCCAGGGCGAGCGAAGCCCATGAACCCGAAGGCGTCGCCGATCTTGAGCAGGATGCGGGCGGCGGTCCTGACCCGATGCCCGGCATCGAGATCAGGACCCAGCGGGAGGGTGGGCATCGAGTATCCCCTCGACCACGGCGCGACCGGTTTGCATTGCAGGAGAACAATCTCGAGGCTGTCGGCCAGGCGGAGCAGCACCGTGTCTGCAGCGGCGGTGCCCGGAACGACGACGGTCTGCTCCTCCAGCGCGGTCGGGATCGAGGTGACGAGTCGTCGCCCACGCGGGCTGCGTGGGTGGTGGCGATCGCGGTGACCTTGCGGCGGCGTTGGCGATGCCGGTCGGGCCGCTGCTGCCAGCGACCGGTACTGCCCATGTGAATGCGCCAAGAGACTGAACGGAGGTGCGGTGGTATGCGGTTGTGGTCGCGGATGGTGACGGCGGCGGGAGTGCTGTCGGCAGCGATGGTCGTGCCGGACGTGGCGCACGCCGCAGAGCCGGCTGAGCGGATTCCGCTACGGGAGGCGGTGGCACGGCTGGTCGTGGCCGACGAGCAGCGGGACGGCTACGACCGCGACTTGTTCAAGCACTGGGTCGATGCGGATCACGACGGGTGCCACACCCGTGCCGAGGTGCTGCTGGTCGAGTCGGTCGAGGCACCGGAAACCGTGGGTCGGTGCACGCTGGTCGGTGGGCGCTGGCACTCCTACTACGACGATGTCGAGGTGGACAACGCGCGTGGTCTAGACATCGACCACATGGTGCCGTTGGCCGAGGCGTGGGACAGCGGGGCCTTCGGCTGGACGACGCAGCGGCGACAGGACTACGCCAACGATCTGGACGAGCCGGCGGCGCTGGTGGCGGTGACCGCACGGTCCAACCGCAGCAAGGCTGATCAGGACCCCTCCACCTGGCTGCCGCCGCACGATCCCGCAGTATGCCGCTATATCACCGACTGGGTCACGGTGAAGATCCGGTGGGCTCTGGCGGTCGACCCGGTCGAACACGAGGTTCTGGACGCTGAGGCGGCGCGGTGCCCGGATCTTGTCGTGGTCGAGCCCGCGTGACGACCGCTTGCGGATCGGCGGTCATGGTTCGGTGGCGTGTGGGTTGGCGGCTTGCCATGGGGTGGGAGGCGTCGGGCCCTGGGACCGCTGTCGGCTGCGAAATTCCCTCGATGGCGTCATTCCCGCGCGCCTTGATGCGAACTTCCGGAGCGCACGTGTACCGGGGCTGTCGCGTGGTTCCTCCTCGGAGGTGTGCCGGTGACCTGAACGGGGGACGGGGGGTGGCTGCGGGTGAGTGCCGTGAGTGCGGTGGGGGTCGGCCGGGACTGACGGGTTGGTCGGATGGTCGTTACGGTGCGGGGTGTGGTGTTCCTCGACATCGTTCCGGTCGGTCCGGCGGGTGCGGGCAAGAGTTGCCTGTTGGCCGCGATGAGACAGGGATTGGAGCAGTGGCAGTCGGCTCCGGCGCCGTCGCTGCGGCCCCACCCGGTGACCGCCCTCGCCTTGGAGGAGGCGTGGCTGTCGATGCGGACCGGCGGTGCTGGCGAACCCGCGGGTGGTGGGCGGCAGGCGCTGACCGACTTGTGGTTCGAGGCGGTGCCGGAGGGCGGAGGGCCGTTGTTCGAGATCCGGTTGGTCGATTACGACGGCGACGTCGCGATGGCGGCGGGGGGACGGCATCCGGTCGGCCGTGCTCTGGCGGCCCGGGTCCGCGCGGCCGACGCGGTGCTGTGCGTTCTGGACGGACGACGGGTCGCGGAGCTGCTCGACGGTGACCGCGACGGCTTCGAGCGGGACATGGCCGGGGTGTGGAAGCTGGCCGCGGGCCGGGGCAGGGCGGTGCGGTTCGTGGTGACCAAGTGGGACCTGCTGGAGGGTCGGGTCCCGTTGTCGCGGGTGCGCGAGGCGTTGCTGACCGTTCCGGGTTTCGCGGCCGTGCTCCGGCGCTGCTCGGGGCGGCCCGGCGGGATGGTGTCGACCGCGCTGGTCCCGGTCAGCGTCGCGAGTGAGGACGCCGGGAGGCAGGCGGTGGTGCCGTTGTTGTCGGTGCTGCCGCAGGTGTTGCGGGAGGCCGCCGGTCACCCGGGACGGGCGCGGGGGCGGAGCAGGGCGTTGGCGGCGGGGGTGGGGGCGAACTGGTTGTCCCAGGCGGTCACGGCGGTGGCGGTGCGGCAGGTGCTGCAGCGCCTGGTGGACGCCGTGCCGGAGCGCGGTGCGGCACGCCGCTGTGCGGGGCACGCGGCGGTGGGGGTGTCGATGCTGGTGGAGGCGGCGGTGCGGGCGTGGTGCGATCGCGTGGTGAACTCCGAAGAGGACGTGGGAGCGCGGGGGCGGGGCGTGCTGTTGGCCCGTGCGGCCCAGGCGTACGAGTGGCAGCTGCGCGATTTCCACCGCCGGTTCCCGGCCGCGGACCTGACCGGCGCGGTGTCACCGGCACCGAGGCTGCTGCGCCGCAGGGGCCGTTGAGCGGCGGTGCAGCGCCCGCGCGCCGAGCAGCGCCGTGGCGACCGCTCCGGTCGAGAGCAGGAATTTGCGTCGCCTGGTCATGGGGGTCAATGCCGGTCGGCGGCCGTGTCGGCCGGTCCAGGTGGTCAGGCTGCGCCCCAGCACCCATTCGCGGAACAGCCACCAAGCGGTCAGCGGGCCGGTGAGGTACTGCAGGGCCAGCCAGCTGGGCAGGCACTTGAAGGTGGTACGCCACCCCAGCTGTCGCGCGGCCACGGCGACCGACGCCGCGGAGATGATCACCCACAGCGGGCTCCACCAGCTGCGCAGGCCGCGCACCAGGCCGTGCCGGGCCAGGTATGGCAGCAGGCTGCAGGTGGCCAGTCCGCCGATCAGCGAGTCGATCACCTGGGAGGTGACCACGATGAACGATCCGCCGTCCATCGCCGGGGCCCGGTGCTTGACCATGGTCTGGGCGAACCCGGCGGTCCAGCGGTGCATCTGCGAGAGCAGTTCGGTGAGCGAGGTGGGTTCCTGGGTGTAGACCACCGCCTCGGGGGTGAAGCCGACGCGGTGGCCGAGGCGGTGCAGGGTCCAGGTGAGGTTGAAGTCCTCGGTGATGTTGTCGTCGGGGTAGCCGCCGACCGTGCGCAGCACCTCGGTGAGGTGGCAGTTGGCCATGCCGCTGAGCACCAGTTGGCGGCTGAACACGTCCTGCAGTGGACGGACCCAGCCGTTGGCGATGGCGTGGTAGAGCGTGCGGTAGCGGCTGTAGGGGGTGCTGGTGTCGGCGGGCAGCGCCGACGGGCAGGTCCCGGCATAGCCGCGGCGCAGGGTGTCCATCATCTGTTCCACAGCGCGAGGTGACAGGGTGGCGTCGGCGTCGAGCGCGACGACGGCGTCGCTGGTGATCCGGGACAGGGCCATGTTCTGCGCCGACGCCTTCGACCCGCCCTCGCCCTCAAGGACGACCACTCCCATGGCGCGGGCGATCTCAGCGGTGCGGTCGGAGCAGTTGTCCGCGACCACGATGATCTGGTCAATCGGATAGCTCTGCGCGCGGCAGGACCGGATGGTGTCCGCAATGGACGCTTCCTCGTTGTGCGCCGGAATCACCATCGACACACTGCTCGGGAATACTGACCATCCTTCTTTCGTAAAGCGGCCCGAGGTTGTCCCATTGTCTTCCGTCACTACTCTCAGATGTGTTTGTTGTGGCTCCATTCGAGCACGCTCCCAATCCAATCCGAACCAAGGCCGACACTGTCAGCAGGACCGCGCCGATACCGGTACTGGCCATCAGGGACATAACCCTCCCCATGTCTGGTCCCACTACACAGCACCGTTGTCCGGCACGCACATCCGGCATGCCCCGATCAGGTGCAGAGCGGTGTCGACGGCGGTATCGCTGACGGTGAAGGCGAGGCGATAATCCGTTCCGGATGTCCCCTCGGCGGGGGACGGAATCACCGGCATGGCCGAGACCGTCGGTGCCGGCGTACGTCTCGCGGTGTCTGCGTGTCGACGTCGATGCCCTGCACGAGTGATTCCCCGCCCTTCGAGCATTCGGCGGCGGGACTGCACACCTTCGGGTTGACCGGCCGGTCCGGTCATTCCATTCCGGGGCCGGAATTGTGATCCTCGGTTGGAGGTCCCCCACTGTGCGGAGACCCGTGGACCACGGACGAGGAGGCCGCTACACCATGCCCACCACTACACCGCTCTCACTGTCCAACATCGAGATCACGACCAACCCCGACTCGACGGCGAGTCACCGGGAGCCGGTGCAGGTGCAGCTGCCCGGAAGCGGCGTGATCCCCAAGATCGACGTTTACTTCGTCGTCGACAGCACGGGCAGCATGAGCGGCATCATCAACGCCGTCAAAGCCCGCGTCGAGGAGATCCTCAACCGGCTGGTGACCGAGGCGGGCACGGTGGGGGCCGACGTGCGGTTCGGTGTCGGCAACTACCGGGACATGGGTTTCCCGGTGTCCCAGCGCTTCCACCACCAGGTCTCGCTGACCTCCGACTCCACGGCTGCCGCGGGCGGTATCCGGGCATGGGACGTCGCCGGCGGCACGACCACCGCGGAAGGCCAGTTCTTCGCCTTGGACCACCTCGCGCAGCCGCCGGGCGGATCGATCGGCTGGCGCAACGACGCCAAGCGGATCATCCTGTGGATCGGCGACGCGCCCGGCCACGACCCGATCTGCCAGGCCGTGTCGGGTCTGACCTACGACATCACCGAAACCTCGGTGATCACCAAGCTCCAGGCGCAGGGCATCGTCGTGCTGGCGGTCAGCACCCCCTCGGGTTCGAGCGGTCCCGGTCTGGACGCCGACCCGAAGCCGGTGTCGGACGGCAGCCCGTACGTGGGCAACTGCGCCATCGGCGGGGCCGCGGGGCAGGGCAGCCGGATTGCCGCCGTGACCGGCGGCACCTACGCCGAGGGCATCACCCCGGTCACGATCGTCGACACCATCATCAACCTGGGCACCACCGGCATCAGCACGATCGGCAACCTGCGCCTCGTGCCGGACCCGGTGATCGCGCCGTTCGTGCACATCCAGCCCGCCGGCTACGGCCCCTTCCCGGGCACGACCGCGCAGGTCCTGGACTTCGACCTGGAGTTCCCCAGCGCCAAACCCGGCGCCGCGAGCACGGTCACCGTGCAGCAGTCGGTGCAGGGTGCGGTCGAGGTGGTCGTGGACGGCGTGTCCACCGGATCGATCACGGTGAAGGTCACCGTGCCCGACCTGAGCGGCCGCTACAAGATCCGCTGCACCCTGAGCAACCTCTACCTCCAGCTCGACGACCCGAACTGGAACGGCGACGGCGCCAACGTCGACCAGAACACCGACACCGGCCTGGACGCGCAGTGCTGGGAGCTGATCCCGGTCAGCGGCGGCGGGTACCGCATGAAGAATTGCGACTCGGCCCGCAACCGGTACCTGGAAGTCGTCGGCATGTCGACCAACAACGGTGCCGAGGTCCTCACCCGCGACGACCCCAGCGGCCCGCACAAGGAGTGGCTGTTCATCCCCGCCGGGGTCTCCATGAGCGGCAGCCCGGTGTTCCGCATCCAGAACCTGCACTCCGGCAAGGTCCTCGATGTCAAGAACCAAAGCCTCGACCCCGACGCGAGGGTGAGTCAGCAGGGCTACTGGGGCGACTATCCGACCCACCAGGAGAAGCACAACCAGCACTGGGTCCTGGAACGTGCCTGACACGACCGACGGTGACGCACGCCGCACCCCGTAGGGGCGGTCCGACGGCGAGATCAGGAGAACCACAGCATGCCTAGCACCGCCCAACTCTCCCCGAACAACATCGACGTGACCACGAATCCCCACTCGACCGGTGGCCATCGGGAGCGGGTCGAGGTCCGACTGCCCGGCAGCGGGGTGATTCCCAGGGTCGACGTCTACTTCCTGGCGGACAACACCGGCAGCATGGGGAGCATCATCGGCGCGGTGAGCGCCCAGGTCGAGGACATCCTCAACCGCCTGGTGACCGCCGCGAACGGGGTGGGCGCGGACGTCCACTTCGGCGTCGGCAACTACCTGGACATGGAGGACCCCCAGCCCGACCGCTTCCGCAATCAGGTGCCCCTGGGGCCCGCGCCCGGCACGGCCGCGGGCGGGATCCGCGCCTGGACGGCGGCGGGCGGCGGCAGCACCGTCGCCGAAGGCCAGTTCTACGCCTTCGACCAGCTCGCGCAGCCGCCGGGTGGGTCGACCGGCTGGCGCGCCGACGCCAAGCGGATCGTCGTCTGGATCGGCGACGCGCCCGGTCACGACCCGATCTGCCAGGCCGTGACGGGCCTGACCTACGACATCACCGAACCGTCGGTCACCGCCGAGCTCCAGGCGCAGGGCATCTTCGTGCTGGCCATCAGCACCGCGTCGGGCGGCGCGAACACCGGGCTCAACGCCGACCCGGTGCCGGTGTCCGGCGGCACCGTCTACCAGAGCCTGTGCGGCGTCTTGGGCGGGATGGCCGGACAGGGCTCGCGGATCGCCGCCGCGACCGGCGGGCAGTACCGCGACGGCATCACCCCCGCCACGGTGGTCCAGACGATCATCGACCTCGGCACCGCCGGCATCACCACCCTGGGCAACGTCAGCCTCGTCCCGGACCGGACCATCGCCCCGTTCGTGCACGTCCACCCCGTCGGCGGCTTCGGCCCCTTCACCGGCGCCCCTCCGAGCGCCCTGGACTTCGGGCTGGAGTTCCCCGCTGCGACCGCCCCGTCGGGCACACCGGCGACCCGGGAGATGTCGATGCGGGGCGAGGTCGAGGTGATCGTCGACGGCGTGACGACCGGCTCGACCACGGTGAAGATCACCGTGCCGGACCTGTCGGGCAAGTACAAGATCCAGAGCATCCTCAGCGACCTCTACCTCCAGCTCGACGACCCGAACTGGACCGGTGACGGCGCCAACGTCGACCAGAACGACTACAGCGGCCTGGAGGCGCAGCACTGGGAGCTGATCGCGGTCCCCGGTGGCGGCTACCGCATCAAGAACTGCGACCCGGCCCGCAACCGGTACCTGGAAGTCGTCGGGATGTCCCACGACGACGGCGACGAGGTCCTCACCCGCGACGACCCCGGCGGCCCGCACAAGGAGTGGCTGATCATCCCCGCTGGCTCCTCCGCCGCCACCGGCGCGGTCTCCCGCATCCAGAACCTGCACACCGGCAAGGTCCTGGACATCCAGGGCGGCAGCACCCAGCGCGACGCCCCGGTCTTCCAGTACTTCTACTGGGGTGACTACCCCACCTACCGGGAAAGGCACAACCAGCACTGGCGGCTGGAGCGCATCTGATGGCCGCGCCCCTGCACGTCCCGCTCATGCTGGTCAACACCGCCAGCGGCAAAGCCCTCGGCGCCGACGGCGCACGCGTTCGCCAAGGCTGGCCGGACGCCGACGACCCGGCACAGCACTGGTGCCTGGAACCCGTTCCCGCCGCCCGGCACACCGTCGTGGTGAAGAACACCGCCACCGGCATGCTGCTGTCGGTAGCCGGCGCCGCCGGGCACAACGGCGCCGAGGTCGTGCTCGCGTCACCGCAGGAACCACAGCGGCACCAGCACTGGCGGCTGGTGCCGCTGCGCGCCGGCGAACACGCCCTGGCCAACCTCGCCAGCGGCAAGTACCTGGACCTGTGGAACGCCGACACCGACCACGAACCCCGACTCGCCCAACACGACTTCTGGCACGGCCCCCAACAACGCTGGTCGCTGCGACCGGCCACCCGCCGCCGCAACACCCGGGCCGTGCTCACCCTCGTCCGCGACGAACCGGACTTCTTCCCCCGCTGGCTGGATTACTACTCCCGCTTCTTCGCCCCGGAGGACATCCACGTCCTGCACCACCAGCCGCCGGCCGACGCGCGACCCGACGACCGGTTCGTGCGCACCCCGATCCACCACGAGGTGTTCAGCAGCGACTGGCACCGCGACATCGTCCAACACCACCAGCACGACCTCATCGACCGCTACGACGTCGTGCTCAGCACCGACGTCGACGAGATCGTCGCCCCCGACCCGCGGTTCTGCGATCTCGGCGGCTACCTCGACCGCTTCGACCGGGATTTCGTCAACTGCACCGGCTACGAGGTCCTGCATCTGCACGACCGCGAACCCCCGCTCGACCCCGCGCGCGGCGTCCTGGCCCAGCGTTCCACCTGGTTCGCCAACCCGCTGTACTCCAAGCCCCTGCTCGCCCGCGTACCGATGACCTGGTTGGGCGGCTTCCACGAACGCGTCGACCACGCCACCGACCAGGACCCGAACCTGTACCTGATCCACCTGCACCGCATGGACTACGACACCTGCCTGCGCCGCCACCGCACCCGCACCACCCACCAGACCGCGCAGGACGACATCGACAACTACCGCGGCTACCAGAACCGCATCGTCGAGCCCGAGCAGTTCCACCACTGGTTCTACAACGACCGGGTCAACGGCGAGCCCATCCACCCCGAACCCGTCCCGGAGCACTGGCGGACCCTCGTCTGAGGCGCACCCCGAGGTCCCCGAGCCAGGCCGAGCGTCCCGTGCGTCGCCAGGCCGACGACGCGAGTCGGCGACGCAGGGTGGTCACCCACCGCTCTCTTCGAATCGGCATGTTGTCGCCGATCGAGCGAGGCGTTCACGCGTTCGGCAGATCGACTCCTACTCCGGTTGGCTGCATGATCGTTTCTGTGTCACACACCTGCGCCCCGGAGTGGGACGTCGCCGAGCGGCAGGCACGCGGCTGGGCCGTCCGCGTCGGGTTGACCGCCGACCCGGACAGCGCGCGTGGAACAGCCAGGACGGGACACGGCCGCATGGCGGGCTGGTCGGCGCCGCACGGCTCCGGAGGGGCGGAGCTGGGACTGCTCGCGCGGTGGAGTGCGTTCATCGCGGTCGTCGACGACGGCTTCGACCGCGAGCAGGCCCCACCCGATCGGGTGCGGGCGCTGTTGGACGAGCTGATCGGGGTGATGGAGGGAACCGGCACGTCGAGTGGGCACCCGGCTGCGGTGGCGCTGGCGGAGCTGTGGCCGCGCACCCTGATCGGGGCCGTACCCGGCTGGGCGGCGCGGTTCGTCGGGTTGTACCGGCGGTTCGCCGACGCCACCTGCGCTGAGGTCGAGCTGCGCGCCCGCGGCACGCGGGTGGGATTGGCGGACTACCTGGCGTTGCGCCGGCACACCATCACGGCGTTGCCGATGATCGCGCTGGTCGAACGCGCGATGTCCGTGCACCCCGACCTGGACGACCTGCGTGACGTCACCGCCGACATCGTCGCGTGGGCCAACGACATCGCCTCGGCGAAGCGGGAGTTGGCCGAGGGCGCGGAGAACCTGGTGGGTGTGCTGGCCCGCGAGCACGGCTGCGACCTGCCGGAGGCCGCCGCGCGGGCGCGGATGATGCTGGAGCGTCGTCTGGAGGACTTCGACGCCGCCACCGGCGATGCCGAGCGGATCGCGGTGTTGCGCCGGTTCCGCGACGGGGCGCTGGCCTGGCAGGGGGAGACGCACCGCAATGCGCCGGGAGCGCTGCCCGGCAGCGGCGGGCGCGGCATCGGGCCGTTGGTGCGGCACCTGGCGGTGGCGGTGCGCGGCACGGGCGCGGTGGACGACCGGTGCGGCAGCCGCGTGCTGGAGTCGGCGCTGCTGCTGGCCCTGCTGCGCGCCGACGACTCCCACCCGCACGAACGGCGACGGCTCACCGACTTCCTGACGCGCGGGCGACCGGACGCCGATGCGGTCGACGCCCTGCTGATCGACGCGTGCCTGCACCCGCGCGACACCGCGCCCCGGGTGGCCGAGCGTGCCGCCGCGCTGCCCGCGATGACGGGTCGGGGCACCGCGGGCCGGGGCCGGTTGAAAGAGGTCATGCTGCGCACGGTGCTGCACCTGCTGTGCGGCGCGCCGCTGGATCACCGGGACGCACCGGCGGCCGTGCCGCCGGAGGGGATCACCATCTTCACCGACGTGCACCTGCTGGCCACCAGGATCATCCACGCGCACGCGTGCGGACGGCCGCACACGGTCTCCGACGTCGACCGCGACCGGCTCGTCGGTCTGCTGCGCGGCAGCCGCGACCGGCTGCTGTGGGAGGCCAGCGCCACCACCCACCTGCTGGGCCTGCACGCCGTGCACACCTTCCGCCGCACGGACCGGGCCGTGGCCGACGGCCTGCTCCGGCTCACCCTCGCGCTCAACGACGACGGCGGGATGCCGTTCCTGGACAGCCAGGACCTGTGGCTGACCGCCGTCGCCGGGCTGGAGTTCACCCACCACCCTGAACTCGCACCCCTCACCCGCCGCATGGCCGACCTCGTCGCGTCCTGGCAGGCGCCCGACGGCGGCTGGCCGTTCGCCACCGGCATGCGCCAGACCGACGTGGACACCACCACCAGGTGCGTGGAATTCCTCAACACCATGCCCACGCGGCATCCGGCGGCTCTGTCCCGGGCCACCGACTACCTCACCGTGATCGCCCACCCCGACGGCGGCTTCCCGACCTGGGTGCGCGGCGACCAACCGGACCTGGACATGACCGCCGGCGTCATCCTCGCCCTGGCCCCGGCACCGGACCGCCACCGCGAGCTGCTCACCCGCGCGGCGGACTTCGTGCTGGCCGCCCAGCGCCCCGACGGCACCTTCGAGCGCAGCTGGACCATCAGCGAGTCCAGCGCCATCCAGCGCGCACTCGACGCCCTGCACGCCACACCCGACCTGGCCGCGAGCCCGGAGGTGGCAGCGGCGACGCGGCGCGCGGTCGCCCGACTGGTCGACACCCAGCACGCCGACGGCGGCTGGGGCCACACCCCGGACGAGCCCGGCGACGTGCTGTCCACCGCCCAGGCCCTGTCAGCAGTGGCACGCCACGGCCCGCCCGAGGCCGCGCTACGCGCCCTCGCGTACCTGACCGACCACCAGGACGACGACGGCGGCTTCACCTCACGGCCCGACCAGGTCGGCCCACGACCGCTGCCGTTCGACTACCCCGTCCTCGCCGACCTCCACGCCCTCACCGCGCTGCGCCGCGCCAGGACCGCCGCCAGGACATCCCGATCCGTCCCGTCGAACAGGCGGCGACGGTTCGCCGGCCTCGCCGAGGGCATCGAGGGTCTGGTGCTGGAACCGGGTGACGCCGCCTACGAGCAGGCCCGGCTGCTGGTCAACCAGCGCTTCGACACCGTGCGCCCACAGGCGGTGGTCTACCCCGCCACACCACACGACGTCGTCGAGTGCGTGCGCTACGCCCGCGCCGGCCGAGTCCCGTTGGCATTGCGCTCCGGCGGCCACAGCTACGCCGGCTACTCCACCGGCCCGGGTCTCGTCCTCGACGTCGGCGCCCTCGACACCACCCGGGTCGCCGGCGGCCGAGCCCGGATCGGCGCCGGGGCCAAGGCAGGGCAGGCGCACCTGGCACTGGCCGCGACCGGTGCCGGACTGCCGCTGGGCCGCTGCCCCACGGTCGGCGTGGCCGGCGTCACCCTCGGCGGTGGGATGAGCGCCTTCACCCGAACCTGGGGCCTGGCGTGCGACCGCCTGCTCAGCGCGGAGATCGTCACCGCGGACGGCAGCCTGCGCCGGGTCGACGCCGAAGCCGAACCCGACCTGTTCTGGGCGCTGCGCGGCGGTGGCGGCGGCAACTTCGGCGTGGTGACCGACCTGGAGTTCACCACCACCGACATCAGGGACCTGTCCTTCACCACGTTCCTGCTCACCTGGCCCGAACGCGACCTGCCCGCCCTGCTGCGGGGATGGACCGCCTGGCACACCGACCCCGCCACCCCACGCGAGATCCGCAGCGTGGTCGAACTGCTCAGCGACCGGGGCAGCCCCGCACCACCCGCGGTGACCGGCACGTTCACCGGCACCCCGGCCGAACTGCACCCGGTGCTGGACCGCATGGTCGCCGCGATCGGCCACCCCGAGACCGGGCGCACCCTCGTGCCGTGCGGCTACGCACAGGCGGCCTCGGAAGCCGAACGCTGGGGCGGCGGCACGTGGGGCGCACGGGTCGCCTTCGCCGCCAAGTCCCACATCGTCCGCACCCCGATCACCCCGACCGCGGCGCAGGACCTCGCCACCGCGGTCCGCCGCATCCCCGGATGCGGCGGAGCGAGCGGCCTGGTCCTCGAAGCGCTCGGCGGTGCCGTCTCCGACCTTCCACCGACCGCGACCGCGTTCCCGCACCGCACGGCGCTCGGCGTGGTGCAGTACCACTCCTACTGGGACCAGCGCACCGACCCGGACGACGTCCGGCGACGGCTGACCTGGCTGCGCGAGGTGCACGCCACGATGCAACCGCACCTGGGCACCGGCGGCTACACCAACGGCATGGACCCCGAACTGACCGACTGGCTCACCGCCTACCACGGCGACAACCACCACAAGCTCCGGCGGGTGAAGGCCACCGTCGACCCCGACGGTCTGTTCACCTTCCCCCAGTCCATCCCACCCGACCACGACCGGCACCCCTGACCGCGCTGTGCGGAAGCAGCCGCGTGGTGCGCTCGGCGGCATGGTGACAGCGGGCACGTGCGGTGATCGGCAAGTGCGGCGAAGTAACCAACGGCGTCGATCCGGACGGCGTCACGCCGGCCCATGCCGCCGCGATCGGCCCTTGACCGGTTCCTACCCCGAACAGGACGGTGGTTTCACGTGGATGGCACGGCTGCGCCCACGACCTTCCCGGCATGCCGTTGACCCGGGTAAGCCGGGTCAACGATCACCCGAAGAGGTCGCCGTCGTCGACACCCGCCACACCACACCGGCTCCCCGGACAACCCGGAACCGTCCTCCCCGACATACACCGCCGTTCGACGAGGAGACGATCGACGCAAATAACGCGATACGAAAAACCTGAGGCCCATACCACCGACGAACGACTCCGCGACACCCTCGCCGGGGGTGCAGGAAGTCCGTCGTCGGCCGTCCGACCCCTTCCCCGTGCCGAAAGCGCATGCCAACGGGGGGCGGAAGCCACGCGCCAAGCGTACTCATGGCGGACGACGAACCTAGCCAATGTACTCAATGTCGATCGCCTCAACACTTGATCCGGTTAAGGATCCTGTCCGGGTTCGGTGTGGTGCTGCGCGGGCGCGGCGGCGCTACCCGGACCAAAACCAAAGCCTCATAGCCCGACGCCAGCGGGCACGAGAACGGCTCGCGACACCAGCCCACCCGATACGCGAGCGGAGATCATGATGCCCAGACGGGTCTTGCGGGGCTACCGCCTGGGGACACCCACCGGCGAACCGGATCGCGAGGCACGGCCGGCACCGCGGGTGCAGGTCCGCTTCGCGTGCCGCAGAGGGCACGAGTTCACCGTGCCGTTCTCGACCGACGCCGAGATCCCCGCCGTCTGGACCTGTCCCCGACACGGCATCGAGCACTGCCTCCGCATCGACGACGATTCCGACTGGCAACCACCCAAAGGCAAGCCTCCACGCACGCACTACGTCATGCTGCTGGAGCGACGCAGCGTCGCCGATCTCGAAGTCCTCGTCGACCAGGCCCTCGCAGGCATCCGCCGACAGCGCAGCTCGCCCTACGGTCGCGTTCCCATCGGCGACCGGAGCTACGGCTTCCGCTTCGAGCCGTGACCCCGCGCTGCCCGAGGCGTCGCTCGGGAAGCGCGGATCGTGAAGTTGCCGCTGCGTTCGACATGCTCGCTGGTTGTCGGCGTGCGCGTTCGTACGGCACGCGCACGCCGGCCAGTTGGCATTACCCGAGCACCACGACCACAACGATGAGCGCAACGACCGCCAGCAGGAGCGCAACGAGCAGCGTGGCGTTCACCGAAGAGGTTGTTCGCGCACTCGTCCCGCTGGTCTCGTCGGCCCGCGCCGGTCGATTGATCACCGGCGAGGGGATGCTGCGGCGGACAGGACGATTGCGCTCGGAACGTAGACGTTCCCACGCCATCAGGAAGTGCCCGACGTCGTTCGGGCGTCCGGCGTGTTCACACAACACAGCCAGCAAAACCCGTACGCGGTCCTTGTGCGCCGGCAAGGACGGCTCGTCCGCGTTGCTCTCAGACAGGTACCTGCTCAGAGTCGATCGTTCCCAGGTGTGCTTCGGATTCTGCTTCCGCATCTTCTCCGAGAGCTCCCGAAAGGTCAGCTCGTCCTTCATCGACCTCAGCGCGTCTCTGAACAGCGCTTTGGTGGTGAGAGCGGCGATGTCCGGCGGCAGCGCGTCGCGCCGCGGGAGATGCTCTGCCAGCTGTCGATAGGTGCGCTGGCAGACGGCGACGTCATCGTCGTCGGCCCACAGCTCGCGCAGGATCGTGGCGTAGACCTCCCACTCGACCAGCGGCGGGGTGGCGGCGAAGGCGGCTCGCACGTCTTCGAGCGGAAGGCCGGTGCGATCGGCGAGCAGCACGTCGGTCCAGGTCTGCCCGTCCTTGGGCTGCTCGTAGAGGCTGTTCAGCACGGCCTGCAACGGCCACGCGTCGGGCCGCCTGCCGCCGGCGCCGAAGCCTCCGGGTCCGCGCTGGTTGAAGTTCGATTCGGGCATGTCGATCGTGGTCACCTTGCTGCGCCGTCACGCGCAGGGCCCGCCTGCTTGTTGGTCGTCGATCGCACCGCCGTGGTGATGAGCCAGGCCGCGACACCGGCCGCGCCCGTGAGCGGTTGGCCGAGCAACACCAGGACGACGACGAACGCCGCGGCGATGGTGAAGGTGCCGATCTGGACGAGGGGGGTCGCGCCGCAACTCGTGCGAGGCGTGATCGCCAAGGGTGCCGGAAGCACGGACATCGGATGGTCTCCAAAGGGTTGGACGTCGGGTGAACGGTGAAGTCCCGATCGCGAGGGCAAACCGACTGGTGGTGGCCGCCACGGCCCCGCGAGGGCTTCACCATCTTCACCGACTTTCCGACGCAAACACCGACCTGGACCGAAATTCGATGTGCCGACATCAAGGTGGGCTGCCTCACACTTTCTGGGGCTTGGCGAGGAGGGCGTTGGATGCGCCGGAAATGCGCCTCTACCTGGGAAAACTCGGGGCGAGCGCTGACCGTCTGCCCATTACCGCTGGTCAGACGGGGTGGGCGGCCTGTCCCATATGCCCTCGTTCAGGGGCACTGACGGTGACGGCACGGCATACCGTGGAGGCGCCCTCCGGGCACACCGATGGCCGTATGCAGGGCGAACAGGTTCCGAAGGCACTCTTCTCAATGGACGTCGGGTGGACTTCGGGCTCAAAGGTTGGGCGTTCCTCGTGGCCGCGAGGGGCGCCCAACCTGTCCCATTCCGCTGGTCAGACGGCCTGTAGCGAGCCGGACCGCGTGTAAAGTGCCTGCTCAGCGCGTTGCACCCGTCTAAAAAGGATGGTCTGGAGCCTGCATCACTGCTGGTCAATCGACTTCTTCGAGCGCATATTCGGCGAGAAAGCCCTGGTCCAGCCCGGTCCACTCTCCCCATCGGGCATGTCGAGGCGCCAAACCAGGCGCTCAGACCTCTCCGGACGCTCCGAAACCGCTGCTCACAGGCCATACCCGCCTTCTCGACGCGTGCAGCCTGCCCGACCGTGGCGCCGAAAGGAAAGCCGTGTTTCCGCAGGTCACGATCGTTTGACTTGCTTTCGTGGTCTCGAGACTTGCCGATCGAGGCGCGGTACGACGCGAACAGAACCCTGTCGCCGAAGACGAACGTCCGATAAAACCGCTGTTCAATCCCGGTACACGGGTATCGGCGAGGCCCGGATCGAGGTCAGCCGGCACCGAGCTGAGGGCGAATATGCGGGCGTGCTCAGCCGGTCGCGGCATCAAGCCGCGGTTTGGAGCCGTCGATGGGCAGGAGGTGCAAGCATTCGCAGCAGAAGGCCGGGCCCAGCAGGTCAACGCCTCGGTCGGGGTCTACGTGGACTTCGAAAACCTGGTCTGCGGCGCGGGCCGAGGGCTGCCCGGTCGGGCCAACCCGGTGCCGTACGCCGCGATCACCCGGCTGTGCCGGGACTACGGCAACGCGGTCATCCGCCGCGCGTACGCGGACTGGGCGAATCCGCAGTTCGGGCGCTATCAGCAGGACCTGGCGATGAACGGCGTCGACTTGATCCAGGTGGTCCGTTTCGGCGTGGTCCGCAAGAACGCCGCCGACATCCGGATGGCCGTCGACGCGATGGAAACCCTGATCACCCACCCCGAGGTCAGCGTGTTCGTGCTGGTCGCGGGCGACGGCGACTACACCCCGCTGGTGCAGCGGCTACGGGAGTTCGGCAAGCACGTGGTCGGGGTGGGAACCGAGGCCAACGCCGGCCCGCGGCTGGTGTCGGTGTGCTCGGAGTACAAGTACTGGGGCACCCTGGTCGCGCAGGTCGAGCCCGAGCCGGGCGACCACCTCGCCGACGAGTTCGACATCACCACCGCCGAGAACCTGCTGGTCACGGTTACGGAGCAGGCCACCGTCGCCACCCCGACCGCCGGGTGGGCCAAGAACAGGATGACTTCCCTGGACCCGGCGTTCGACGAGCGCAACTACGGCTGTCGCAGCTTCCGAAACTTCCTCGCCCGCGTGGCGCACCGCGTCACCGTGGTGGGTGCCTCGGGCGACGACATCACCTTGGCGCTCACAAGCCCTGTTCCGGTTGACCAGCCGGAACAGCCCTGAACCGCGCCGAGTCGGACATCGATCCGTCAGGGCGCGAGGTCGAGGTACTGCTCGTCCCATCGCCGGCGTGATTGCACGAGTCGCACACGGCAGCTTCGAAGGTCGAGGAGGTCGTGGGGCCTCACGGTTGCAGTGGAGGCGGGGTGTCCCAGATGTGCACCCTGTCCGTCGTGACGAGGGGCTTGTCGGCGGGCCCTTTGATGTGGGCGGGTACGACCCGCTCCTCGTGTTCGCATCCGCCGTCGGCGTGGGCGCGCGGGTTGAGGCAGGTGTTGCGCCGGTAGGGGCGGACCGGCCAGCGGCGGTTCCATTGCGGTGCCCGGCGGCCGTGGGAGGCTGCCGTGTCCTCGGCGGTGGCCTGTGCCGAGGGCCGGTGGCGGGTGTGCACCCGCACCAGCTGCACGGTTCCGGGGCCGAGGATGCCGGCTCGTTTGTCGCGTTTTTGGCCGTGGCGTGGTCGGGGCATGGTTTCGGTTTCGGTGAGCTGGGCGTTGCCGGTCTGTCCCATCAGTTGCCAGGCGGTGTAGACCACATGCGCCCACCGGCTTGCGTTGTCCTGATGGGGTCGGGGTAGTGGCTGGTCGAATGGCAGGACGAGTTCGTCGTGGGTCTGCAGCCGGGCGGATCCCGCGAGGGTTTCTCGTGCGGCCAGGTTGGCAGCGGTGAGCGTCGCGCCCGTGTGCGTGTCGATGGCCAGTGGCAGGTCGGCGGGGAGGCTGTCCCAGCCTTTGCCGCCGGTGGTCCAGAAGGTCAACCAGACGCCGTCGAACTCGGGGGGCAAGGGCGCTGCGCCTGGTGGTGTGCGGGGTGTCCAGCGGATCTTGCGGGGTGCTCCGTCCAGGTCGAGGTCGGCCGGGCTCCACTGCGACCATGAGACGCCCACGACGGGAAAGGTCAGCCGCAGTCCCTCGTCCAGGTCGGGGGCCGCGGTGGTCCACGGGCCGGTCAACGCTGCGGCGAGGTCGACATCGAGGCCGCCGATGGGGTGGGCGAACAGCATCAGCCCGGATTCGGCCGGCATCCGACGGGCCCGGACCGGTTCGTGGGACGGGGTTGCCGCTGCCGCGAGCGCCAGCGAGGTCATGTCCTCGTCGACCCAGTACAGCTGCGCCTGGCGCAGCCGTCGCTGCTCGCAGCGCGCCATCAGCATCCCGCCCGTGATGTCGATGGCGGCGGTCTGCTCGGGCGGGCCGGAGATCGTCGGGATCAGCGGGCTTCGTCCACCGGCCACACGCATCATGAACTCCCGGCCACAGGGTGGCCGGAGTACCTGCTCGCACATCTGGATACGCAGGTCGGGCAGTTCCGAGGGATGCGGCACCACCCACGCCCCCAGGAGGGCGGACGTGGTCACCTCACGGCTCGGACGTATGGCGCGCTCGGCGTTCATGGAGAGCCCGTTCTGGTCAGATGCGGCGCAGCGCCTCGAGGACGCGGTCCAGAAGCGCGAGATGCCCGTCGTCGCAGCGCTGTCCTTGCAGCGCGGCGCGCTCCTGGCCGATGTCGGGGGAACTCGGGAGCAAGCCCCGCTGGGGAAGGTCTCCCGGACTGGGCAAGTATCGCGTCGGCTCGCTGTGGTCGACGTAGAGCGCGGAAGCGTCGACGGTTCGGGCCGCCACGGGCAGCGGCACTGCGGGCGGGCGACGCCGAGTCGGCATGGCCACCACGGCGTACTGCCCGTTCACCGCACGACTTCGGTCCTGAGGGGAGCGGCCCGGTGGTCGAAGCCGCGGGGTTCGTCGTGGTCGGGCCAGAAGCGGCTACCGCGCAGCACCCGCAGCAACGGCAACACCTCGTCCCGCAGCTCCGGCGTCATCGCGATCAGCATCACCTCGTGCGTCTGCACTGAACCAAGCTCGCTTTCCGCACAGTCAGGCGTCCGGGATCGGGAACGGCCTGCGGCGACCGGTCGGGGGTCGGCCACCGCAGGCCGGAGGCCAGTCAACGGCGTCGCCCACCGCGATCACCAGAGCGGCCGTGCGGCGGCAACAGAGCGTCCACAAGGCGGTACCCCGCCTGATCAGGGATTTCCTGACGGAGGCTGTATCGCCCGAACGTGTACGGGCAGCAGGTGGTCGGTGGCCGACCGCAGGGCGACGGCGGGGGCACGCATGGGGCACCACCGGTCGTACGTTGCGGAAACGGGCGAGGACTGTGCGCTATGGGAGACCGGAGCAAGCAGACGTGCGATGGCGGCACGGCCACGCACTCCGCTGGCCGCTGCTCGTGAAGCCGCCGGTCACACCCAGGAAAGCCCCGCTGTCACGCCGAACGTCGAGCGCACCACCATCGGCCGATGCGTGTCCGAGTGGTCGGAGCCGGCAGGGGTGTGGCTGTTCGCCGTGATCCCGTCGTTGGTTTCGCCCGCCGGCCACGCCATCGCTGGAATCGTCGGTCGTCTCTCTGGTTCGAACTGAGGTTGCGTCGTCGATGTCGGCGGTCGGGTACGACACGCCGGCGACCCGTGAGCCGCCCGAATCCGTACTTCCCGGGAGAGTGACGGGGGCGCTGACGATATCCTTCGACCGGCGTCATGCTGTATCGGCCGGCGCTGCATCGATAAGCACTGAGAGTTGACGGACTATGGACTGCTGTCCGCACTATTACGGTATGGCGGGTGCCTGCGGTGTAACGCGGTCCGCGCTTCCCTCGGGTGCGTCGCAGTCCGCAATGTCTGCTGTGGGCGGGCGGCCCGAATGGGTGAATTTGTGTGTCCTGTCATTCGGCGGGAGGGTGCCGTGTCGTGTGCGCTGGCGTTCGTCGATCGCGGGTCCGGTGTGGTGGTGTCGCGGTGGAGATCTCCTGAAACGGCAGGTGTATGCCGTGCGCAACCCTTGAGCTGCGGATACGCCGTCACCGTGATGGGTGGTGGGGCGGTCACCCGCTCGGGTTGTGCGTTGACGGACGGTGCGTGCGCGGAGGCGAAGTTGATCTAGGTGTGGCGGAAGTCCGCGTTTGTGGACATTGTTCCGTGCCCTGGACGCTCACGATATGCGTAGTGCAAACCCCTCGAAGGCCGGAACGTGGGTTTCGGTGAGCGAGGACGAGGATGTTCCTGCTTCGTTGCGCGCCCAGGGCGCGTTCATTCCGCGACCGCTGCCGGGGGACCTGTCCATGCGGACGAGGACCTTCAAGGTGTGTGCGGAGGCGGAGGGGTTTCTGGGGCGTTTGAACGAGGCGTCGGGCCGATTGACGGATCCGGCTCCCGGGTCGCCGTTGGTGCGCTCGACGCAGGTACGCGAGGTGCAGAGTTCGGCAAACGTGGACGGAGTGAGCGCGGCGCTGCTGGAGGTGCTGGTCTCGCAGTTGCCCGGTGTGCGGCCGGGCAGCGCGGTCAATCCGAAGGTCGCGCTGTATCTGCGGGCCAGCGACACGGCCTTCGACGCGGTCCGGGACGGTGCGCCGATCGACGTGCGGCTGTTGTGCCGGGAGGCCGCCGCCTTCGCCGGCGGCGATGTGGGGGTCGACGACGTGTGGCGCGATCGCCACGTGTGCCTTGGCGACCCCGGCGAGCCGGAGGCTTTCCTGTTGGCCGCCCCGCCCGGGCCGGACAGCGTCGCCGGGCTGGCGCAGTTCGTCGACTGGTCCGCCCAGGACCTGCCCTTTCCCCTGGTCGCCAAGCTGGCGCTGGGGCACTATCAACTGACCGTGCAGATGCCGTTCAGGTACGGCAACGGGCACATCGCCAGGATTCATGTCGGTCTGGAGTTGGTGGCCTCGAAGACGTTGCACGGGCAGGTGCTGCCGATCTCGACGTGGATCGACGGCAACCGTGCCGAGTACTGGTCGCGCATCTCGCGCGTGGTGCACGAGGGGGACTACGAGCAGTGGATCGAGTTCTTCGCCCGCGGTGTGCTGGAGGTGTGCCGGCGTGAGTTGTGGTTGATCGACAGTCTGGGCAGGGAACGCGACGCGCTGCTCAAGAGGATCTCCGGCCGTAACACGGGCAACATCCGGCGCATCGTGGCGGAGTTGGTGTCCACGCCGGTGACCAACCACCGTCAGGTCGTCGAGCGGTACGGGATGTCCAAGACCAACGCCATCGACCTGTGCAAGCGTCTGGCCAACGACGGCATCCTCGAACCGCTGGATTCCAAGGCGTACAACAAGGCCTACTGCAACCGTGAGCTCGTCCGCCTGTTGAGTCTGCAGGACCCGCTCCGGCCGTGACGCGTCCCGCCTTCGTGGGCGCCGACCGGCCTTTCCCGTCCCCCGCTCTGTGCAGAAGGGTTTCCGTGCTCCTCCTCGACTTCCACAACCGTGGACACCACCCGTCACGTCGCCGGGGCCTGCGCGCCCGGCGTGCCGTCGCGTGGATACCGGGTCGCGGCGTGATCATCGCACTGGCCGTGCTGGTGGCCCTTCTCCTACAGCGGGTGGTCCGCCGTCGGTGGGGACGGGTCAGGCGGGCAGGTCGTCACCGGGCCGCAGGCGGACCAGTGCCCTCGCCCGGTCGGCCTGCTCGTCGTCCACGTCCACCAGCAGCGCCAGGGCCCGGTGCCAGGCTCTGAGCGCCACGGGGTGTGCGCCGCCGGTCCAGTGCAGCCGCCCGAGCGCGACCAGCAGCAGACCGTGCCGCCGCGGCGACGGCGGGTCGGCGTCCCGGAACGCCAGGTCGGCCTGCTCCCAATACCGCACCGCCGCCTCGGGCCGGCCCGCGCCGACCATGACCTCGCCCAGCAGCGTCAGCGCGTCGGCGGAGTCCGCGCCGCCGACGCGGCGGCGCTCGCCCACCAGTTCGAACGCCGCGTCCAACGCCCGATGCCACCGTCCCGACCGCCCGAACACCTCCACCAGCATCCGCAGCACCGTCGCGATCCGTGCCTCGTCGCGGACCTGGTGCCACGTCGACAACGCGCGCACCAGTTGCGACTCGGCCAGCACGTCGTCACCGGCCTCGGCGGCGACCCGGCCGCCGCGCTCGAGCAGGCCGGCCAGGATCACCGGGTTGCCCCATGTCCTGGCCGCGCGCTCCCCGCAGTCGGCCAGGGTGCGCCGCCATGCGGCATCGGCGCGCAGCCGCAGGTCGGCCGAGGTCGACACCCACAACGCCCAGGCCAGCTCGCAGAGCCGTTCGTCGACCCCGGCGGTGCCCGCCAGCGACAACACCGCGACGAGATGACCGCGGTGGGCACGGGTCCACCGCGCGGCCTCGACCGGATCGGGCACCGGGCCGCCGTGTACCGCGGGCCACCCGGCGTGCTCCTGCGGCGCCACCGTCACCGCGACCCTCACCGCGACCCGGGCCAGGTGGGTGACCAGGAGCGACCGTCGCGGGTCGTGTCCGGCCCGACCGTCGACCGGTCGGGCATCGTCGACCGGGGCGAACCAGCCCGGTCGCGTCTCGGCCACTTCGCCGGCGGCGAGGAGTCGTGCGACCACGGTGGCGATCTCCTCCTCCGCCTCGCCCGACATGACCGACAGCAGTTCCACCGACAGATCGGGGACGTCGAGTGCACCAAAGCACCCCACTATCCGATCCGCCCGTCCGACACGCCCTGAGTCCGGAGGTATCCGTCTCTCGTCCACCGCACGCACACTCCCGGCGCAGCCCCACGCTCCACCCGGCCACCCGCCACCGCCGACGGCCCACCTCATTCCCGACGCACCCGCATCACCGCACGGCCCTCCATCATCCGCGAACCGACATCCGCTGGAAACCCGCCCACCGTCTGCCACCGCACATCACCCGTCCGGTCCACACCCACCGCTGCCGTCCGCACAGGCGACGACCGCTCGCCTTCACGGCACGGAGGCGGCAGGCCGGAGGTGCGGTCATACGCCGCCCTACGTGCGCTCCCGAAGGCGCGCACACGGCGCTCCTGCCTGGTCCGACAGCGGCCGACCCGCAGTGCGCGGCAGGGCGACGGCGAGTGAGGCGCGCATCGGGATGTCGGGCGCGTTCGGGTCGGTGGGCCGTTGTCTAGGCGGTGCGGTCCTCGGGCAGGCGCAGGGAGTCCAGGAAGCGCCGTGCGGAGTTCTCGGCGGAGGTTCCGGTGGCGTCCTCGACCAGTCCCAGCAGCATGACCAGGGCGTCGTGCCCGAAGTGGGTGAAGAACCGGTGCATGTCCGGTGCCCACGGCCCTTCGAAGCGGACCACGACGTTGTCGAGGGTGTCGACCATGACCGGGTGGCCGTCCACGTCGGTCGTCCGGCATGCCGGTACGCGGTTGACCAGCCGGCGCAGACGCGCGACGTCGGACTCGAACCGCAGGCGCTGATGCAATGACATGCCCATGGGCCCAGACTCGCACACACGTTCGATCGTCTGGTCGAGGATTCCGGACCGGACAGTGTCGTCGGCTCGCGCAGGCCGTGCCGCGCCGGGACGCGTCCAGCCCGCCGAGCGACAGCGGCGGCCTCGTGGCGGTGGACGGGAGGCGACGACGCCGGCGAGGACGGGATGCGACTCGGTCCGCAGCGGCCCGTCGAGTACCGCCGCGGACTCGGACACGCGGTTCCGTTCCGCGTCGCCTCGGGTGTACCGGGCCCGCCGAAATCCCGTGCCGTTGCCGGACCGGAGTGATCGGATACCGACCTGCCACAAAGTCACCCTTTCCTGACCGGCGATGATTCAGGTCGTCGTGCTCGTCGAAGTCGATGGTCCGATGCGGACGGTCGGTGCCGGTCGCCCCTCGAACCGTGGTGTGCGGTAGCGGTGGTCTGCTGTCAGTCGGCCAGCCCGGGCAGGGCCGCGCGCAGTTGTCCGCCTGTCCGGTGCAGGAGGGCGGCGGTGTCGGCGAAGGTTCGTGCGGCGAGCGCGCAGTTGTCCGTTGCGGCGGCCGGGGTGTTTTGTGTGCTGCCTTTGACGGTTTCTCCGATGTCCTGGGTGAGCAGGGCAAGGCGGTCGTGGCTCGCGTGGAGGGCTTGGGCTGTTCCGTGGATCAGTTCGGCGAGGTCGAGGAGGACTGTGCGCAGGTGCGGCGTCTCGGTCATGGCGTGCGGTTTCTGTCCGGTTCGGTGAGCAGCGCGGTGACGTGGTCGCTGTAGTCGCGTAGTTGTCGGTCGGCGTGGTGGAGGCCGGCGATGGTGCGTTCCAGCGCGGTGAGTGCGCGGCGCAGCAGCACTCCGGCCTGCCGGATCTGCGGGTCGGGGTGGCGGTCGTGCAGCCAGATGAGGGTCTTCTCCGCCGCGATCAGGTCGGCTTGGTGGGCGGTCACGGTGGTGCACTCGCGTTGTACGGCTTCGTGTGCGGTGTCCAGCTTCGCCAGCACTCGGCCGAGCAGCCCCATGGTGGCCGGTCCTTTCCGTGGGCGGGGTCAGGTGTGGTGGTGGCGGGGCGCGGTGGGGTGCAGGACGGTGAACTCGGGGTGGGGGCGTGGTGGGTGTCCCGGGGGTAGGGCGAGCAGGGCGTGGGTGTGGCGGCGGCGCTGGGTGAGGGCGTCGCGCAGTGGCGGGTCGAGGGGGCGGTCGTGCGTGGGGTCGAGTGCGTTGTCGACGAGGGTGAGGATGTGGTGCCACTGGGCTCGTGCGGCGTCGGTTCCGAGGGTGTGGTGGCGGATGTGGCCGATGCCGAGCAGGGCGTCGACGCGTTCCACGATGGATCGGGGAACGCCGGTGGCGGTGGCGGCTGCGGCGGCGAGCAGGTGTTCGGCGGTGGCGAGGTCGCCGGTGTGGGTGAGGATCTCGGCGTGGGCGATGCGGGTGAGCAGCCGGTGGTGGGGGTCGGGGTGGTCGCGCAGCAGCGCGTCCAGCACGTGCAGCAGGCTGTGGGCGTGTTCGACGTGGCCGCGTAGCCAGGCGAGACGGATGCGGCGCCACAGCAGCGCCCGGGTCCAGGTGACGGCAGGGCCGTCGGGGTTGGCGGCGAGCGTGCGGTGTTGCAGGTCGAGCAGTGCGCCGGCGGTGGCGAGGTGCCCGTGGGCTGTGTGCCGGCGTGCGCCGAGTTCGCAGAGCACGGCGCGGTCGTGGAGTCGGTCGGGGCGGTGGGTGGCGGCCAGGCCGAGGTCGGTGAGCCTGGTGATCCAGGGTGGGCCGGGCCGGTGGTGGGCGAGCAGGAGCAGCAGGGTGACGAGGTCGACGACCTGTTGGTTGTGGCCGGCGAGTGCGGTGGTGGTGACGGTGTCGACCAGGGTGTCGTGGTGTCGGGCGATCCAGTCGATGATGCGGACGTCGGTGAGCGGCGGGATGGTGAGGAGGGGGCCGAGGGTGGGGTCGTGCAGTGCGCGGTGTAGGAGCAGGTCGAGTCGGGACGTGGTGGGGGTGCGGTGGGTGATGCGGCGGTAGCTGTCGTGGAGCAGGGTGAGCAGGAGCGGGGCGGGCGGCGGGGCGGGCGGCAGGATCAGGCGCGGCATGCTGTTCGTGGAGCTTTCGTGACCGGGTTCTGGTGGAAACGGGGAGGGGCCTGTGCCGGTTTGACCAGCACCGGTCAGGCGGTTAGGGCACGGGACGCGGGATCGGCGGGCGCAGCTCGTGGTCGACGGGGACCGGGCCGCCGCCAAGGCCCGCCGTGGCGTCGTCCACGATCGGCGAGTTCCGGTTGTCGCGGCTGTCCGAAGGCGGTTCGGGTGTGTTGTGCGTTGCGGCGGCACAGAGTGCGGTGCGGCGAACGCGCATGACTGCGTTGCGCACCGCAGCCGGGCGGATCCGGTTCCGGTTGTGTGGCGTGGTCCGGTGGGTGCGCGGCGTATGGCGCCGTTGCGTCGCATCAGCCGCAGGACGGTGGAGGCGCTGACGCCGAACCGGTCGGCGATCGGTTGGCAGGCCTGGCCTCTCCGGTAGAGGGCGAGGGCGGTGGCGCGTTCCTGCGAGGTGAGGCTCCGGCCGCGGCCTGCGGCCGGTCGGATGGTGATGCCGGCTTGGGCGAGGACTCTGGTGACGGTGCTGTGGGGGCGGTCGACCCCGGCGGCGACCTGCACGACGGTCGGCCACCTGCCGTCGCCGGTCCGGGTGGTGTAGAGGTCGACGATCCGTTTGCGCAGGGCGACGGTCATGGCGCGGTGCCGGATGCGGGGTGCGTGGTGGGTGTCGAGCACGGTGACGACGGCTGTGCGGGAGCAGCCCAGTCGGCGGGTCAGGGCCTCGACGTTCACCGTGCGCCCGGCGGCGTGTGCGGCGGCGGCCTCGCGCAGGATGATCGCCTTCTCTCGCGCTCCGAACCTGGCGGCCGGTGCGAGTCGTTCGCGGTAGACCTGTCGTTGCACGGTGGTCAGGTGGCGGCCCAGGACGAGGGCGATGTCGCGGGCGCTGAACCTCGGCCGTCCGTGCCGGTCGCGGGAGGCCGACAGGTGCCGGACGACGTCCTTTTCCGCCTCGGTCATCCGCACGCTGCGCGGTTCGCGCCCTTCGTTGCGGCACAGGGTGCGCACGGTGGTCTCGTCGCAGCCGACCAGCGCGGCGATGGCGGGCGGGGTGTGGATCGCACGGCCTCGCGTGTCGCGGGTTTTGGCCAGCGCGCGGATGGTGTTCTTGTCCTGCTCGGTCAGTCGTTTCCGGCGGTCCGGCGCGGTGCCGGTCGCCTTGCGCCTGCCGGTACCGCCGGAGCCGGCGATCGCGGTGGTGACCGGATCGTGTGGCGGACAGCGACTGTCCGAAATGGATTCGAGATTGTCCTGGCGGGGTGTGGTGAGCACCGTGCTTCTCCTTTCGTCGGTGCCGGGACGGGTGCGGGGGTCAGCCGGGTGCGTGGTGGTCGTCGGCGATGCGCCGCAGCAGGTCTTCGAGCTGTTCGTCGTGGAGGGCGAGTTGGTCGAGGCGGTCGAACAGGGTCAGGTACTCGCGGACGTCGTGGGGGTCGGTGATGGTGGCGTTGCCGGTCAGCACGCTCAGGGTCACCACCCGCTCGTCGTAGACCTGGAAGTTGTGCAGCGCGACCGGGCTCCCCTCCACCGTCCACGGCACGACGCCGACTACGACGTTGGGGCGGCGCATGGTCCGGATTAGGTGGTCGATCTGCTCCCGCATGAGGCCGGCGGGGCCCGGCCGCCATCGCAGCGCACTTTCGGCGAGCAGGAACACGAACTGCCTGGAGGGGTCCTCCATCCGTCGTCGTCGCGCGCGCAGCGACGCCGTCGCGGTGCGGAGTTCGTGTCCGGGGGCGGGGTGGAGCACGAGCTGCAGGTAGTTCTCGCTCTGCAGCAGTGGAGGTATCCCGGCGTTGTGGAAGATCCGGCTCGTGGTGGCGTTGGCCTCGATCCGCGTGGTTTCCTGCTGGTGGCGGTGGCCGCCCCGGTGCAGCACCACCCGGCGGATGTCGCCTTCGGCGTGCAGTCGGCGCGTGAGCTTGACCAGTTCGGTCCTGGTTTGTCTGGTCGCCGCCAACTCGGCGACCAGGCGCTCCACGTCGGCGACGGACGGCAGCAGCATCCCGTTCTCGATCTTCGACAGCTTCGATTGGCTCATCCCGACGGCCCGTGCGACGGCCGTGCCGGTCATCTTCGCCTCGGTGCGCAGCCTGCGGAGCTCGCGCGAGAGCCGTTCCCTGGACAGTTTCGAGCGTTCGGGCGTGGTCATGGCGGTGTGGTCCTTCGTGCGATGTGCTCGGCCGGTCGGCGTGGGCGGAGGTGGCCAGGCCGCCGTCGCGGCCGTGAAGGTGTCCGGGGCCGATGGGACTCGTCGGTGGGTCCGGTGGTGTCCGAGTGGCCTCCCGGCTGCGGGAGGGCCGGGTGTCGGAGGGCCTGGTGGTCATGAACCGGCGGTCCGGTCTGTCGTGGTGTGCTCGATGAGCAGGGCTTGTGCCTGAGGGGGTGTGAGCCCGTGTGCGGCTCGGTCGAGCCAGGACCGGCTGACGTCGGTCAGCACCACGGCGGGCATCTGGGTGCGCGTGGTCCGGGCCGCTGCGGCAAGGTGCCGGTGGCCGTCGAGCAGTTCGACCGGCCCACCTCGGCCGGGCAGGCGGTGCACCAGCAGGGGGCGGCGCAGACCGTGGGCCTGGATCGAGGCGGCCAGTGCGGCGAGCTCGCCCAGGTTGCGGTGCAGGTTGCGGGGGTGGAGCCGGACGGTGTCGCGGTGGATCAGGACGACGGGCACGCCGATGCCCCACCCCGACATGGCGCGCAGCCTGGTCAGTGCCCGGTTGTAGGCGACGCGGACCGCGGTGGGGGTGCTGCCCGTCCGGCGGGCGATCTCCTCGTGCGGCAAGTCCAGCACGCAGTGCAGGACCACGACGAGACGACTCCGCTCGTCCAGATGCGACAGCAGTCCGGCGGTTGTGGCCTCGTCGTCGGTTGGCCTGGTGCCGGCGTGGCGGTGCCGGTCGAGCCGGTGGACCAGGTCGGTCATGTCCTCGACGGGGCGACACAGCCAGGTTGCCGGTGTCCGGTAGACCTCTGCCACCCGCCGTCGCACGATCACCGCAACCCAACCCTGCATCGACTCCGGCGTGCCGACGTAGCGCGGCAGTGCGGTCAGCACCGACAACGACGCGTCCTGCACGAGATCGTCGTGCGACAGGTGCGCGGGCAGCGGCAACCGGCAGTACCGGCGCACCGTGGCACGGATGAACGGCTGCAACTGCCCGACCCGCGCGCGCAGGTCGCCGTTCACCTCCGCATGACGGAGTCGGGAAGGCGCCCGTCGTGTTCAACGACGCCCTCACACGGTGGGTAGAGAGTCGGGGCGCGTGGTGCTCGTGGTGCTCTCGTGGCTGACCGACGAATTGTGGTCAACCGTGCATGTCGGGTTGAACGAGCCGTATTGGCCGACTGGCACATCGGGCTAGCGGGCACGGGCGTTCTCCCACAGCATGATGTGCAGCCGGGAGGTCAGGTTCCAGCCTCGGGCCAGTACCGGGTCTGCCGGCAACCGCATACGGTCCAGCACCGTTGTGCTGTCGATGCCTTCGGGCATGATCCATACCGGATCGAGCCGATACCGGGCTACCAGCGTTTCGACTTCGTCCAGGTCCAGCACGGACTGGACGACGAACTTCCAGATCGCCTTACCCGACTGCACGAACTGGTGCAGTGCGGTGGGACGGTGGCGGTGCCGCTCAGGCAGCCCGGAGTGCGTCAGCTTCGGCGAGACGATGAAGCGGGTGACCGCTTCGACCACGGCCGGATGGGGAGCGATGGTGCCGGAGGTCTCCACCTCGGTCTCACCGGCGAGGCTGTTCTGCATGATGGAGGCCAGGAGAGGTTCCAAGGCCCGTTGTTGAAGCAAGGGCTCGCCACCGGTGATCACCACCAGGCATTCGGGCACACCGGACAGCCAGTCCAGTACGTCGGCGACAGCGATATGCCGCTGTTCGGCGGTCGGGTGGTGACGTCGGCGATCCCAGGTCTGTGGGGTGTCACACCAGCCGCAGGTCAGGTGGCAGCCGTACAACCGCACGAAACGAGCCAGCCTGCCCTGACTGGGGCCTTCGCCTTGGTAGGTCGGACCGAACAATTCGTTGACGGCCAACGTCGCGGAGGTATCTGGCGCTGCGGGGCTCATCGCGGCACCGTGGGTTCGTAGACGGCGGTGTTGAGCCGGGTCTCGCGGACCAGAACCTGTTCGACCCGTGCACCGTCGGCGCGGGGAAGCCCGGCCATGACGCTCTCGGCGACCCGCCCCAGCAGGACCGCGACAGCCTCGACGGTGGGCCACGGCAACCCGCAGGCGAGCTGCTCGGCGACGTCCTCCGGGCGCTCGGCGCCGAAGCGGAGCACCCGGCTGCCCTCCGCGACCAGCGGCTCGACAAGCCGGTCGCACGCGCCGAGCATCGTGGCGTGGTCGAGGTGCCCGTCGATCCACCGCCGCAGCCCCACCTTGAGCGCGCCGAACTCCACCACGGTCACCTCGGGACCCAACTTCGGTGCGCTCACCGTCACTGCGACCGACCAGGAATGACCGTGCAGGCTCACGCACTTGCCATCCACGTGCGGCAGCCGGTGCCCGGCCTCGAACGAATGCACGACGGTGACCTTGTGCGCCATCAGCGGACCACCGTGCCCGGCTGGCGTATCGACCGCGGCGACGACACCTCTCGCATCTGCACTGGACCGAACTCGCTTTCCGCTTTGTCAGACGGCCGAATCGAGTACGGCTGCGGCGACCGGTCTGGGAACGGCCACCGCAAGCCCAGGCCCAGTCAACGGCGTCGACCACGCGGTCCACCAGAGCGACTATGCGGCGAAGGAGAGGCGTCCACGCGGCGACGCCCTTCTTGAGCAGCATTTCGCTCGACGAGATCACCAGTGCCGCCTTCGAGAGCAGCGAACAGATCGACGACCCCGACGAGGACTTCCTCCGTGACAGAACAAGCGGGCCCACCGAGCCCACAGCTCAGAGCGCCGATGAGGCGGCCACTGGGCGGCGATGAGACGACACTGCGTGTGACCTGCATAAACGACTCTTCCAGAGCCGTAGTCCGAACGGGTGCAACTCGCCGAGCGGGTGATCAGCCTTGACCGGTAGCCGGCTATCGTGGCAGGTGACCAACGGTGTGAGGTGACGTTCATGGGCAACCGGCGAGATGCGTTCGCCGCGCGGCGTGAGCAGATGGGCTACACCCAGGAGAGCTTCGGGGCGGCGGTGGGTGTGGAGTTCTCCACTGTCGGACGCTGGGAACGGGGTGACCTGACCCCGCAGCCGTACCGCCGCCGCCGTATCGCCAAGGCGCTCGATATGAGCCTCGACGAGTTGGGTGCGTTGCTCGCGCCACCCCGGCAGACGTCTACCGTTGCCGTGGTACCAGCCGACCTCGCGGAGGCCGACGACATGAACCGTCGAGACCTGTTGCGCTTGTTCAGCATGACGGGCGCGTTGCTCTCGCTGCCTGCTGACGAGGCAGCTCTTGGCGATGTCGACCGGCTCGCCGGGGCGGCTCGCACCGGTTCGGTGGACATGTCCGGGGTAGTGGAATTCGCTCAACTCAACTCCCATCTTTGGCGCGTGTTCGCGTTGACGCCGACCAAGGCGCAGGTACTGTCGTTGGTCCGGGCCCAACTCGATGTGCTCACCGACGCTCTGCGTCGACCGCAGACTCCGGCCATTCGACGGCGTCTGTGCGAACTGGCCGCCGACCTGTACCAGCTGGCCGGTGAGATTTTCTTCGACGGTGATCGGTACACCGACGCGGCACACTGCTACGCGTTGGCGGCGACAGCGGGCAGGGAGGCAGCCGCTTCCGACCTGTGGGCCTGTGCGTTGACCAGGCACGCCTTCATCGCCGTATACGAGCGCCGGTTCGCCGAGGCTGTGCCGCTGCTCGACCTAGCCGCCGACCTGGCTCGCCGAGGTGATCCCGCCCTCTCGACCCGACAATGGATTGCCGCAGTGCAGGCAGAGACCTTCGCAGGTCTCGGTGACCCGGACACCTGCCAGCGCGCACTCGACACGGCCGCCGAGGTTGAACACCTGCAGGGCACGGTCCACAACGGCGGCTGGCTTCGGTTCGACGGCTCCCGCCTGGCCGAGGAACGCGGCACCTGCTACGTCCACCTGGGCCGCTACGACCTCGCCGAGGCCGCCCTGACCGATTCGCTCGCCGGACACCTGACCGCCCGCCGGAAAGCCGGTGTGCTCACCGACCTGGCCATGATCGGAGTGCATCGGCGCGATACTGATCAGGTCGCTACCTACGTCGACGCCGCCCTGGCCACCGCCCGCCAGACCGGCTCCGGAGTCATCGCACGCAAGTTGCGCGGCCTCCAGCCGAACCTGGCTCCTTTGCTACCCGACCAGCAGATCCAGCGACTCGACGCCGAGATCACCGAACTCGTCGGCAACCGCGCCGCATGATGGAGGACGACAGAATGCAGAACGACCGTGGCCGCGTGTTCCGCGAGGCATGGATCACCGGAGTCACCAAGCACTACCCCGGTGAGCCCAAGCCCGGCTACATCACTCCGTGGGACGAGACCCCCGAGTGGGAACGCGATGCCGCGACCGCCGTGTACGACCAGGTCCTCGCCTTCATCAAGGCCACCGACGGCGCCACCGCCAAGCTGACCCCGGACCAGAAAGGCCGCTTCGTCGCACTGTGCTGGATCGGCCAGATCTACAAGCACTTCCCGGAGCCGAAGCCGTCCTACGTCGCGGACTGGAACGACTTGCCCGACTGGCAGAAGGCCACGGACATCGACATCTTCGAGCGCATCGAACAGGACGCCTGACCGTGTGACGGCATCGGCAGACCTGCGATGCGGCCACCTGCAGACCAGGCTGGTGGCCGGATCGGGCAAGCGAGGTGAGCGACATGGGCGACAAACGCGAGGCGTTCGCGGCTCGACGTGAGGCGATGGGCTTCACTCAGGAAGGGCTCGCCGCTGCTGTCGGTGTGGAGTTCTCCACCGTCGGGCGGTGGGAACGTGGTGCCTTGACACCTCATCCGTGGCGGCGCCTTCGGATTGCGCAAGCGCTGGGCGTCTCCCTCGACGAGTTGAACGTGCTGCTCGGACAAGACCCCGCCCACGGCTCACGGCACCTGCCGCAGGCGGTCACAGGACAAGCGACCCGGGGACGAGCCCGGCAAGCCTCCCTGGTGTCGAGTTCGTCTGCTCCTGCGCTCACCACCGTGTATGACCCCGCCGGAAGCCCGGACATGGGGCAGGTGCCCGCCGAGTTCCTCGAGTCCCTCACCATGACCGTGGAACCGCCGCGGCGGATCGGGTGGGCCGAGGTCGAGCAGGTCAAGCTGATGACGAGCACGCTGGCCGCCAGCGAGAACCTGTATGGCGGGGGCATGGCCGGTGAAGCAGGGGCCGCGCATCTGCGATGGGCTTGCCACCTTTTGAGTGCCCGAGCCGGCACCGCCGTCCAAGCGGGAATGTTCGAGGCCATCGGAAACCTCGCGGAGGTGGTAGCGTTCTCGGCTTTTGATGTCGGAAATCACGACGCAGCGGCTCGGTGCTTCCGCTTCGGTCTATGGTGCGCCGAGCAGGGCGGCTCGTGGGAGTTGCGTGCCGCGACCCTCGCCGACATGGCACGCCAAGCCATCCATCTCGGCGACCTGGACGGCGCGTTGTCCTTGATCGAATTCGCTCAGGTGCGAACCGACCGGCTGACCGCCACCGCGCAAGCCATGATCGGCGTGGTCCGGGCCCGGTTGTTGGCGATGCTGGGCCGCCACAACGAAGCGCGAGCCGAAGTCGACCGCGCGGACGCGTACTTCGCTCAACGGCAACCGGAGGCCGATCCGCGCTGGCTGGTGTACTACGACGAAGCCGAACACGCGGGAAGCAGCGCGCGGGCACTTACTCCGCTCGCCGTCGCGAAAAAGCAGCCAGGGTATGCCGCCGAACGTCTCGTCACGGCGATTCGACTGCACAGCGACGCCTATCCGCGCTCGCGGGCCTTTTCCAGAGCGCGCCTGGCTACCTTGCACATGGCGATCGGAGATCCGCGTGAAGCCGTACTCCTCGGACGGCAAGCCGTCGACGACGCCGCAATGTTGCACTCACGACGGATGGACGAGGAACTCGCCAAGTTGGCGCGGGCGTGCCAACGACATCGAGCGATACCCGAAGTGGCCGAATTCTCGACACTCGTCGAATTCGGTACAGCCGATGTCTGATGTGCACACGAGCCCGGTCCTGTCCGGAGATCCGCGTGACGTTCTGACGGTGGCGGCAGGCAAAGCCGGTGTGCCTACCGCAGAAGCGACCTTGATCCGCGACGGCGCGAACGTCACCTACGAGATGGCCGGCGGTGTCGTGGCCCGCGTGGGCCCGCCAGGCTCGCAGCCAGCCGCCGCACGTCAAATCCAGGCGTCGCGTTGGCTGGCTGACGCCGGGATCGCCGTCGTCCGTGCCGTCGACGACATCGACCAGCCCACGGTTGCCCGGACTCGACCTGTGACGTGGTGGGTACAGCTTCCTGAGCACCGCCACGCCACCCCGGCCGAACTGGGCGCAGCCCTGGGCCGCCTGCACGCGCTGGCCGTACCAGAGTCACCTTCGTTCCCCGTCGTGAACCCTTTCGAAGGGCTACGCGAATCAATCGACGGCGGTACCGCCTTGTCGGAGGATGACCGAGGCTGGCTTCGAGATCTTGCGAAGCGGCTCCACGATGAGTATTCGACGCTGACCACGAGTCGGCCTCGGTGCGTCATCCACGGCGATGCGTGGCAGGGCAACGTTGTTGTCCCCAGGGCGGGTGGCGGCCCAGTGTTACTGGATCTCGACCACGTCGGGATCGGCCCTAGGGAGTGGGACCTGGTCTCATTGACGGTCGACTACACCGACTTCGCCCGGCTCACAGACTCGGACTACCAGGCTTTCGTAGACGCCTACGGCGGTTATGACATGACCACGTGGTCCGGATACCGCACCTTGGCGACGATCAGAGAACTACGTTGGACAGCCTTCGTCCTCGGTAAAGCCAAGACCAGCCCGGAAGCAGCTCGACAGGTACGACACCGGGTGGCGTGCCTGCGTGGCGAGATCGAGCGGCCTTGGACGTGGTCGGCGTTTTAAGTCGGCCACCTCTGACCTACTCGTACATCGAACATCTGAGGTGGTGAACGTTGAACCGGCGAGAGCGGCTGGCTGGACGTCGTGAAGCGTTGGGGTTCACCCAGGAGTCGTTCGCTCGTGAGATCGGCGTCGAGCTGTCCACGGTCGGCCGATGGGAACGAGGGACACAAGATCCTCAACCGTGGATGCGCCCCAAGATGGCGAAGGCGCTCAAGGTATCGGTCGACGAGCTCGCCGCCCTCCTGACCGGAGAGGCGTTGCGGTCTGCCGATCCGGTTGATGCGGGCAACGCACTCGGTCCCGAGATCGCCGAACATGTCCGTCAGAGCCAGGCGGAGTGGCTCAGAGTCCGTCGCGCTGCCGGCGCGCGGGGGCGGGAACTGGCGGAACTGGCCGCTTGGCTGTACCCGGTCAGCAAACGTGCACCCGGCGGACATGTATTGACCGGTCCGGGCTGGCTGTTGGACACGCCCGTGGAGTTGGACTCGGCGCGGCTGACGTTTACCGAGGCCGCGCGTCCGGTGCCGAAGCTCAAACCGACGGACCACGTTCTGCCGCTCACCGCTCGTGGCGAGCGCTATGCCAGTTATAGCCGGGCCGTGCGGGACCTCGTACGGCCTCGACTGTTGGAGAACCGACTCAGCTACCGGCTGTTGGAGGTGTCCCAGCGCAATGGACCGGAGCTGATGTTCGGGACTACCACATTCTTCGAGGTGTTCGACATCAAGGAGTGTCTCGCTCACGAGTTCAAGGCCGCCTGGCTGGCATCGGGGGGGTCGGTCCCAGACTGGAGCGCACTGCCGCTGCGCTCGACGATTGGCGACCCGTTCGACCCCTCCCGGATGTTGGTGTCACCTGGCATCGGCACTCTGACGATCCGCAAGGACCGGCGAGGAGAGCACCGGTTCGTGATGCACCAGCGCGACGGCCGCGCCGTCGCCGACGGCGGCGGCATGTGCACCGTCATGCCCTCTGGAGAGTTCCAGCCTTCGTCGCTCGCCGCGGTCGACGTGCACAACGACTTCTCCTTGTGGCGCAACATCATGCGCGAATATTCTGAGGAGTTCCTCGGCAACCCTGAACACGACGGGGCCGGGGCTGGCTCCATCGACTACGCGGAGCAGGAGCCGTTCCGTTCTTTCGAGCGGGCTCGCGCCGACGGCCGATTTCGACTATGGCACTACGGCTTGGTGATGGACGCCCTCACCCTAGGCGCGAACCAGCAGACCGTCGCTGTGGTCGACGACGAAGTCTTCGACCGATTGTTCACCAGGTTGGTGGCGACGAACGACGAGGGGCACGTCGTCGGCGAGGGCGGCCGAACCGACATGCCCTTCACCGGTGAGGCGATCGACCGGCTCGAGCCCCGTCTATCAGCCAGTTCTTTGACGTTGCTGCGTCTGGCATGGCGGGATCGTCGACATCTACTCGGACCATGAAGCGAGTAAGCCTGCTTCGAGGGCTCGCAAAGTAACGCAGCGTACTTCCCTTGACAAGCCCGTTTAAGCGGCTGGCTGCCCCTATAGGGTGATAGCTGCGGGGAGGCGCCCGAGGCCGGGTAGTGGGACGAAGTTCTCAGCGTGCGAGACGCCGATGCGTGCGCCCCACAGTCGGGCGAGATTCTCGGCCATCGGCGCGAAGTGTTCGGCGATGGGCTGTGAGGAGTGCGTGGCAAGCGCGTGTTGCTTGGTGACCCAGGTGGTGGTGATGTCGATGGTGGTGTGGGCGGGAACGGGGCCGTCGAGGGTGAGGCTGTTGTAGGTGTCGGTGGTGTAGACCCGCCGAGGGTGTCCGGTGGCGATCACGACTTCGGGAAGTGCCTCCAGCACGGCTTCGGCGATGCGCCGGTGGTCGGGGTGCACATCGCGCAGCGGGTGGGTGAGCACAACTTCGGGGCGCGTGTCCAGCAGCAGTTCGCGTACTGCCGCTGCGGTGGGCTCGTTGATCTCGTGGTGCCCTGCGCCGAGTACGGCGGCCCCGGCTGCAGCCTCGCTGGCACGGGGCTCGGGGTGGCGCGGGACGGCAACGGTGACGTCGGCACCAGCGGCGGCGCAGAGAGCGAGCGTGCCGCCTGCCCAGAGTTCGGCGTCGTCGGGATGCGCCATCACGGTCAGGACCGAGGTGGGTGTGATGAACGCGGTCGTGGTCACCGGAGTCACCACAGTCCGAGCTTGTCGATGACCTCGGCGGGCGTGGGCAGTGCCCTGCTGCTGCGGCCGACAGGTAGCAGGGGCAGGGCGAGGTCGGTTCGCATCCTGATCAGGTCGCGCCAGCCGAGTACCTGGTTCCAGGTTTGGGCGACGGCCTTGCCTTTGGTGCCGGTGAGTCGTCCGGCGTCGGCGAGCTGGTCGAGGGTGAGGCCGCCGGCCAGGAGCTTGGCTGCGGTGCCCGTGCCGACGCCGCGCACGCCGGGGATGTTGTCGGCCGGGTCGCCGGTGAGGGCCCGGAAGTCCGTCCACTGAGCTGGTTGGACCTGGTAGCGGTTGAACACGGTGTCGGGTTCGATGTGGCGGCGGCCTCGCTTCATGGCGGTGTTGCGCACCCGGACGTGGTCGTCGATGAGCTGGTAGAAGTCGCGGTCACCGGACATGATCCACACTCGACGTTCGGGGTCGTTGCGGCGGACGTGGGTGACGAGGGTGGCGATCACGTCGTCGGCTTCGGCCGTCTCGATCTCGATCCACGCCGGCTCGTACGCGGTCAACGCTTCCTGGACGTGCGGGATGGCGCGGATGGGTTTGAGCGCGGCTTCGTCGAGGACGCGGTTGGCCTTGTAGTCGCTGTCGGTGGCTTGGCGTTCGGCAGCGCCGTGCTGGCCGTCGAACACCACGATCACCTCGGGCGGCGAGGTGAACTCCTCGCGTATGGCTACGCGCAGTAGTGCGAAGAAGGCGAACTCGGCGGTCAGATCGCGGGTTCTGTCGCGCGAGTGGATCGCGGCGGGGAAGCCGAAGGCTCCGCGCCAGAGCAGGTTGTGGCCGTCGACCAGCAGGAGTGGGACATCGGTCATCACCGCACCGCCTTGAGGAAGTCATGGGCGACTGTGGTGGGCAGATAGTCCCGCGAGCGGTAGTACGCAGCCCGTGATAGCGCTGCGTAGCGTATCGGATCGTCGAGGAGTGCTTCGGCGGCATCCCACAGCCCGAACTCGCCGTGGGCGCGGGGTACCACGACCCCGCCCGCTCCGTCTCCGGTGCCGATGAGCGCGGGCAGGTTGTCCACGTCGAAGGCGACGACCGGGGTGCCGACGCTCATGGCCTCCAAGGCGACGAGCCCGAAGGTCTCCTTGGTCGAGGGCACGACGACCACCGCGGCGTCGGCGAGCCACGGCTGGACCTGATCCCAGGGCAGACCCCCGTGGTGGATGCTGCACATGAGCAGGTGGGCGGCGGAATGGGGGCAGCGGCGGTACTCGGTGGCCTGTGCGCCGGCGGCGTGCTCGAACCCGGCCTCGGCGAGGACGACCTCGATGCCGCGGTCGACGAGACGACCGGCGTCGAGCAGGGCGCGGACGTTCTTCTCCGGCCCGAGCCGGGCCAGCACTCGCACCGGGCCGCCCTGCCGCAGCACCTCGCGCCGGCGGGCATCGGGCGCGCTGTGCTCGTCGAGCAGGGCGTTGGACACGATCCGCCAGCAGGTGCCGTCGTAGCTCCGATCGTGGGCGTGACCGAGGACGGTGGCCGATGGCGCGACCACCACGTCGGCCCGTTCCAAGGCGGGCACGAGGTCCTGGTCATGGCCGACGACGTGCATCGCCAGCACCGTGCGCACCCCGTCGCAAGCTGGAGCGAGGCGCCCGAGTCCCCACAAGGCATCGACGTAGACAGCGATGTCGACGCCGTGGCGGCGGTAGAGGGCGCGCATGTCGGCGGCGATGATCTCGTCCTGGCCGTGGGTGCTGATCGCCTCGCGCAGTTCATCGTCGTCTGCGGGGAAGGTGACCCCGACCGATCCGAGCACCACCAGGTCCTCGTCCATCCCCTCGTCGGTGGCCTGATCGGGCTCGGTGGCGGTGATGATCAGGGTGCGGTGTCCGAGCCGGCGCAGGCCGTGGGCGAGGGCGGCGGTGGCGCGTTCCATCCCGGCCGGGGCGTCGGGGGTGTAGGAGGCCAGGACGAACGCGACGGTCAGCGGCTGGATTGCGTCAGGCATGGTTGGTCACCCGCTCCGGGATGGGAATGTCGGTGGTCGGCTGGTCGGGGCGCTTCTCCCAGGGGAAGCTGACCCAGTCCGACACCGTCCACACCGAGTAGTCGGGGCCGTTCTGGGCCCCGGTGTTCAGACACAGCGTCGCGGTGATCACTCGGGTGTCCGGGGCGAGGACCGGGGTGAGGACGTTGCGGAGTTTGTGCAGGGTCGCGCCGCTGCCGCAGATGTCGTCGACCACGAGGATCGTGCCGGCGAGCTTTTTGCGGCCGAGGGTGCGGCGGAAGGCGTCGAAGTCGACGGCGACCCTGCCGGTGGCCTGCCGGTACAGGCCGTCGTCGGCGTTGTGCCGGGCCTGGACGCTCCGGGGTTTCACGCCGAGTCGGCCGGCGAGGATGCGGGCGGGTGCGAGGCCGCCGTTGGCGATGCCGATGACGTGGTCGACCTTCGGGTGGTCGCGGCTGATGGCGGCGAACAGCAGCAGGCAGGCGTCGCTCAGGGTCTCGGGGGTGACCCGCCAGATGCGTTGGTGCTCGAACACGCGCTGTGGGGGTGCGGTTCATGCCGAACCGTCCCGTCCGGTCAAGGCCAGGCTGACCGGCCCGGTCAGGGGCCGCAGGGCGGCGATGGCGGTGGTGTCAGGTGTGTTGCGCCAGACCTGTCCGTCGGCGCGCACGACGGTGAACCCGGCGGCGTCGGCGCGGGTACGCAGCCGCACCGGAACCGGGGTCGTGCCGAGCGCGGCGACCAGGTGGCGGGCGTCTTCGTCAGGCACCTGTTCGGTGGTGGCGAGTGAGGCCCCGTCACCGAAGGGCAGGTACTGCAGGACGGTCACGCCGTGGACGCCGAGATGATCGGCCAGCTCGACCAGCTCGGGTAGCCCGGCGGCGGTGGAACGCATGAGCACGGTCTGGATCTGGGTCGGGATGCCGTAGGCGAGGGCGGCGCGGATGCCGGAGACGGCTTTGGCGAAGCAGCCCTTGCCGCGCCACCGGTCGTGACGCTCGGGGTCGGGGCCGTCGAGGCTGACCCGGATCGCGTCGACCCGGCGGGCGAGGGCTTCGGCGCGGCGGGGCAGGTGGGTGCCGTTGGTGGTGACGCTGACCGCGCAGCCGCCGTCGACCAGCACATCGAGCAGGGTGGGCAGGTCGCGGATGAGCAGCGGTTCGCCGCCGGAGACGTCCACACCGAGAACCCCGGACGAGGCGATCCTGGCGGCGACCTCGGCGCGCTCGCCGCGGACGGGTTCCGGGACTGTCTTGTCGTCCAGGCAGTGCGGGCAGGCCAGATTGCAGCGCACGATGGGCGACCAGCACACGCTGACAGGCATCACGTCGCCCAGCTCACCGGGGTGGACTTCCGGTAGCGAGGTGATGCCCTCGTTGGTCAGGGCGGTGCGTCCGGCGAGGATCGGCTGGCCGATTCGGTGGGTCGAGCCGGTGAGCGGGTCGTAGACGACACCGGTCCCGCCGCGCGTGCCGCAGCCGACCATCCGGCCCGCCGAGGCGCGGCCGTTGGTCGTGGTGGTCGTGGTCATGGGCGTCCCTCGCAGTGGGTGAGCAGCTCGGACATGGATGCGGTGAAGGCGTGGGTGCGGCCTCGCGGCGCGGGCAGCTCCAGCAGGTCGCGGTAGCGGGCCAGCGTGCGCGGCCAGCCGACGAGCTTGTGCTGCCACTGCTCGGCGGCATCGGGTGGGTCGAGGTGGAACCCGACGGCTTGACGCAGCGGGATGACCAGCAGCCCGGCGGCGATCAGGCACGCCCCGAGGTAGGTGTCCTCCATGCCCCACCCCAGTCGGCCGAACTCCGCGTCGAAGCCGCCGACATCGAGCACGGCGGCGCGCGGCACGGCGACCAGGGCGGTGACGACCATGCGGGGCAGGTCCCAGTCGTAGTAGGACTGCCCATACCCGAGGTCGATGAAATCGCGGGTGTCGTCGAGTGGGCGGCCGTCGAGCGGCTCGGGCAGCGTGATCCCGCTGTAGGGCAGCGTGGTGTGCGGAGGTGGTCGCCACACGACCCGGTGGTCGGCGGCGAGGTTCGGGATGCGGCCCAGGATGGCCGGGTCCTGGGAGTGGACCTCGTGGCGCAGGTTGTGGCGGAAGCCGACCAGCACGCTGGTGTCGGTGGCGCGGGTGGCGACGTCGGTGATCACGTGCGGCGGGATCACCATGTCGCCGTCGAGGTAGAGCACCGTCTGCCCTGTGGCGAGGGCGGTGCCGACGTTGCGGGCGGTGGCCGCGCCCATCCTTCGCGGCAGCCGCACCAGTCGGTCGACCACCCGGTGCCGCGCGGCGACGTGGGCGGTGTTGTCGGTGCTGGCGTCGTCGACGACGATGACCTCGAACTCGTACCGGTGGTGCTGGGCGTCCAGGGCGTCGAGCACGGTCGGCAGGCTGTAGCCGACCTGGTGGGCCGGGATGACCACCGAGACGGTGCGTGCGGACGCCAGCCAGCAGTCCGACGGGGTGGGCTGGTGCCAGCCGACCCCGTCGGCGAGGGCCTCCCAGGCATGGGTACTGGAGCTGTGGTTGTTGCCATGCCGCAGCAACTCCTCCCGCAGCGGCAGAGGGCCAGGGACGAACTCGGACGTGGTCACAGCCAGCCCCACCCGGACAACACTGCGCTCGTCCCGGCCCAGTCGACGGGGTCGGGCAGCACCGTCAAGGTCAGCGGCGGTGCATGGTCGAACAGGCACTCGGCGGCGGCCAGGTACAGCGGCTTCAATACCACCAGCACGTGCCGCAACGCCTCGGCCCGCAGGTCGGTGGTCAGGCGTGCGGACACACGAGCCCGGAGCGCCTGTGCTTCGCCGCGGGTACGCAGCTTGTGCTCGTAGGTGCCCACGAGGTCGTCGGGGTGCAGCAGGCCGCATGCGCCGGACAGGATGCGCAGCCGTGCCCGATGCTCGGGTGCGAGGTGGTCGCGCAGCCGGGGCGTGAGCGCGCCCTGGTACAGCTCCAGCGCCGGGACCGGGGTCGTGGTGACCAGCTTCTCCCGGCTGCAGGAAACGATGATCAGTCCCTGCTCGAGGTCGAGCCTGCCGGTGGGAGTCATGGCTGACGCACCACCCGCAACCCGATGCCCGGCGAAGCCAGTTCGGCGGGCGCGGCGTTGCGGAAGGTGTTACGCGCGTACAGCACGGACGAGGCATAGGAGCTGCCGCGCAGCGTGACGCCGCCGCCCATCGTGACGCGGGCGGTCCACTCCCACACGTTGCCCGCCACGTCCAACAGCCCCTCCGGGGTCGCCCCGTCGGGGTGGGCGTCGACCGGGCAGGTGGTGTCGAGGCCGCAGCCACGCAGATTCGCCAACTCGGGCGTCCAGTCCTGGTCGCCCCACGGCCAGCGTCGCCGGGCGGGGCCGCCTGCCATCCACTCCCACTCCACCGAGGTCGGCAACCGCCCACCCAGGACGCGGGCGATCTCGGTGGCCTCGGCATGGGTCATCCCGGTGACCGGGTGCAGCCCGCGTTCACCACCGGGCTCCCCGCGAAGCTGGGCGCGCGTGATCGGGGTGCACGTCCACAGCAGCGTGCCGACCTCGACCGGCCGGGCATCGTCGCCGAATCGACATGTCCCGCCGGATACCTCGACCCACTCGATCTTCATGGTGCTCAGCCCCCGATCAGGAACAGGTCTTCGACGTTGGCGCGCGCCCGCACGCGGCTTTTGGACTCGTTGGGCCGCATCCCGAATCGGACGAGCGCCTCGGCGATGACGGTGAAGGCGACGCGGGCTTCGGTCTCGTCGGCGACGAAGGCGGCATAGTTGTCGGCGAACCGCACCACGCGCAGCCCGCCCAGCAGGGCGTCGGGCCGGGACAGGCGCAGGTTGATCAACAACGGCGCGAGCCCGGAACCCGGCGCGATCGGGTACGGCATCGCGGCCAGCGCGGTGCGCACCCGATCGAGGAAGGTGCCGTCGTGGACGTGCTGGGCACACCAGTCGACAACCTGCTCGACGGTGGCGCCCTCGGACACCGAGGCCACGTCGATGTCGGTGACCGCCCGCAATCCGGCCGCGACGTGAGCCGCGGCGTGGCGCAGCGCGGTGATGCGGTTGCGGCGAGGCCGGTAACCGGACACCCAGTCGGCCAGCACCTGCGTTTCCAGGATCGGCTCGATCGCGTTGCGCAGCGCGCGGTGCACCAGCCGGTCGATCATCGTGGGCACGCACGCCGTCATCGACTTGCCGGTGTAGGTCGGGAAGGCCACCTCCCGTACTGGGCCCGGTCGCCAGGTGCCCTCGGCCAACTGCTCGGCCAGCCGGGGCAGCAGTTCGGAAGCACGCCGCCGCAACTCCCCGAGCGTCATCCGGTCCGCGCCGGGCGCTGAGGTGCGCCGTCCGCACTGCCGCAACGCGGTACGCAGGCGCTTCTCGTCCAGCAACGGCATCAGCGAGTGCGTCTGCAGGACAGGGGTTGGTGCCACAGCGGGCGGGTGCGCTAGGGTCGGCTCCGCTTGAGCGGCAGGCACGATCCCTTGATCACCGAGAACAGGCTCGCAACCCAACACGCGCGAGCCCTGGACGAGGGAAAGACGGCCCCGTTCAAGCCCAGGGTCGGCGGGCTTCGCGTCCACGATTCCCACGCTCCTTCACGCGGCCCGGTACACGGTGGGGTCGGTGATGCCGTTGTCGCGGAAGGCTTCTTGGCGTTCGGTGCACGTTCCGCAGGTGCCGCAGTGCACCTCTCGTCCCCGGTAGCAGGACCACGTGCGGGCGAACGGCACCGCCAGCGCCTCGCCGAAGCGCACGATGTCGGTCTTGGTCAGCGTCAGGAAAGGGGCAAGTACCTGGAACCCCGGCACCAGCAGGCCCTCGTTGGCCGCCTGCACGCTGCGGGCGAACCGCTCCACGAACTCCGGCCGGCAATCGGGGTAGATGGTGTGGTCCCCGGCGTGCGCGCCGAAGGCGACTGCGTCCGCGCGCACCGCGACAGCGACCGCCACGGCGATGTCGAGCATGATCGCGTTGCGGTTCGGCACCACCGTGGCCGCCATCGACTCGTCGGTGTAGTGCCCGTCGGGCACCGCCACCGAGGCGTCGATCAATGCCGAACCGGTCAGCAGCGCGCCCAGGCTGGTCAGGTCGATGATCCGGTGCGGGCTCAGGAGCAGCCGTGCGATCTCGGCGGCGTGATCGAGTTCGACGCGGTGGCGTTGTCCGTAGTCGAACGAGACCAGCGTCAGGCGGCTGTGGCGGGCGGCCAACCAGTAGGCCAGCACGGTGGAGTCCAGGCCACCGGAGGCGATGACGACCGCGTGTTCAGGGTGCCGGTGCTCGGAGTGGTCGATCGTCATGGCCGGTCACCACGTCCGCGTGAAGGTACGCCGAACCGCGCCGACAACGGCTCCCCAACTCGGGAGTTCCTCGCCCGGCTCGGGGCGCTGCAACCAGCACATGCCGCCCTCGGTCGTGCCGGAAGCGGGCAGCGCGACCGTGTCGCCCGGCTTGTACCACCCGACCTGGGCGGCCATGAGGTCATCGACGGTCGACTGGCGCATGGGCGTGCGCGGCTGGGTCAGGAAGACCCAGTCGGCCGCCTTCTTGCCGGGCACGACGATGATCGGCGCGCACATCATCGCCCGGACGAGCTCGTGGTTCACCTCGCTGCCGAACCCGGCCCGCATCACCAGCGCGTCGACCGTCTCGCCCAAGCGCAGCTGGACTTCGCCGGTTTGCGAGTCGATCGTGGTCGGCCAGCTCAACAGGTTGGTGTAGTACCGCAGGAGGACGCTCGGCGCGATGACGTCAGGCTGCCGGGTGTCGGTCGCGGTTGCTGTGGTCATGAAAAGGCTCCCGTCGTGCAGGGGATGGTGCGGCGGAGCCGAGGCGCCTCAAAGGGAAAACCCCGGCCCCGCCGTGACGAGGACGCGGCACTTCATGGCCGCGCGGATCGCGCTGATCAACAGTCGGCGCGAGTTCGTGAATCAGAGGAAGTCAGGCATCGCTCCGACCTCGTACCAGCCGACCTGACGTGGAGCGCGCGGTCGTTGGCCGGTTGCCGAGACGGCTCACGCGGCTTCGCTTTCCCTGATGAAGCCCAAGCCGTGCGTGCCGACCGTCGCCAGCGCGTGCGACAACACCGGTGACGGCGGCTGCTTCGGCTGACGCCAATGCCTACCGACGTAGGGCGACACGGTCTGGCTGTGTCTGCCGGACGTGGTCTCGGAGCGTCGTTGCCGGAACATCCGCCATAGCCGGCAACCGACGAACATCACAGCGGCGATCGCCGTGATGACGGAAGCCAGGGGAATCACGTGGACCCACCTCGCAGGGCGGGGATCGCGACGGAACCAGGTATCGGGGTCGTGGTTCCGCCGCGACATGGCGGTGAAGCGGGGCGCTCCGCGTCGGCTGGGGGTTGACCGCCGCTGTACTGCTTCACCGTGCTCGCTGTACCGGTCTCCTCGGAGAGGCCAGGCCCACCGGGGGTAGGGGTGGCGGCCACCTCAAGGGCCGTGGCGAGAACGGAGCGGAACTGCCCGGCCTCAGCGGCACCGAGCCTGGCGACCTCACCTGGGGGTGCCATCACTACGACGTCCGAGCCACGCACGAGCACCGTCAGGCTCCGAGGGCGGCCGGTGATATCGCGGCACGTCACCACCCAAGGTCCATGGTCGTTCATCGTGCGTCACCGCCTCGTGCGGTGGTCCAACTCCGTACCCACACCGGCTGCACGAGAGATTTTGCACAGCGAGCTTTGTTTGTGGGCATCGCGGAACCGCGGGTTCCGCGAATCGCTGGGAGAGCGTCATCATCTACCCCGTAACTCAGCGAGTCCCGATTTACTTTTGTCCCTAACTGCCGCTACTCCCATAGCGTCGAGCGCTCGGTTGTTCACCGGCCGAACCGGAGCGACGGGCAACGGTGCAGGTAGAACCGCTGTTGACCCGCCAACGCAGCTAAACGTCCGCCGCGTGGCGCGAACCAGAGCGGGGACGCAGCGGCGATGGGGCGTCCAATGGGCGGCGGGGCATGTGACCTGCGGATTTTCCAATCTGGCACGTTTGTGTCAAATGGGTGAATCCGTGTAACACGCTGCGCAATGGCCCAGAACTGCGGGGCATGATGGGACAACTTGCGATGGCCGCAGTCAGTGTCGAACCACACGAACAGGGACACTCCGCAAGCCGACTCGCTTCAAACTGGTCAAGATCTTGAGATCCTGGGTGCCCTTGACGCGAGTCGCGCTTGACCTGCGCAAGCTGCAGCGGGCGATCCTGGAGCCACCTGCGCGGAGGGTGTGGCATGACTGTGCGGCGACAGAACCTCGCGGAACGTTGTGAAGCCCTGGGGGTACACCATGAGGCACTCACTAGCAGGATGGGGCCGACCGTTCCACGATCGCACGCTGGGAGCGAGGCGGTCATAAGCCGCAGCCTTGAATGCGGCTGAACTTGGCGAAGGCACTCCAGCGCCACTCGATCGCCTCGTTGCCCTTCCGGATGGAACAGTTCCACAGCACACAATCACATCAACGGTTGCGCCCCGAACCCCAGCGGGGCTGAGCCACCTTTACGGTCAGCAAGTCGTCGACGGCATCTTTGCAACGGCTCAATAGTGGAGGTCTCCGACCGTACAATCGGCGGCGGTGCCCTGTATCCGTCGGCGGCAGCGATCGGACACGAAGCCTGCGATACAACCGCTTCGTTGCACTCGGCGAGGATGGCCCATCAGCTCCGGGCACTCGGTAGCGTGTCGACCCTGACGCCGAAGACGAGGAACTGTCCTCTTTCCTTGCTGCTCTGGCCGGCCTCTCGGACTCCTCCAGGGAAGCCACTAGCGTGGTGTCGTCGTGGCCGGTATGAGCGACGACGAGGCGAGTCCCCTCTACGTCGCGGAGGACCCTACCGTCGCGTTGAGGAGGTCGGCGAAGTCCCCGGCCCCGTCCTCGGGGCACTCCCGCCGCCAAACGATGATCGACGGTGCGAGTTCCTCGGTCGGGAGCAGCCCGCGTGGTGACGTTGCGGTATGCACTTGCTCGGTCGTGCCGCCCGGTCGGCGAAGCCGGGTGGGGTCGGCGTGCCTGCTGGTCAGCCGGCGAGGGTGAGAGGTGTGGGGCTGAACCGGTCGTCGAGCAGGTCGTCGAGCAGGGCGGGCAGTTCGGCGGGCAGCAGTTTGTCGCGGCACTGCCGCAGCTCGTCGGCCGGCCACCAGCGCCGTTCGATCAGCCCGGCTTTCTCGTTGTCGGTGGGTTGGAGTGCGGCTTGCGGGGCGGTGCCGGGGGTGTGGCCGAGGAAGACGTGCTCGATGCGGTGGTGGTCGCGGCCTTGGTAGCGGAAGCGGGATTCGCGCACCCATAGCTTGCGGCCGAGGGCGGGCAGGATGATCCCGGTCTCTTCGGCGAGTTCGCGTCGCGCGGCATCGTGCAGGTCTTCGCCTTCGTCGAGGCCGCCGCCGGGTAGTTCCCACCAGTGGTGGGCGGGGTCGGCGGGGTCGAGGGCGTGGATGAGCAGTACGCGGTCGGCGGGGTCGAGCAGCAGGACGCGGGCGCCGATGCGGGGTGTGACGGTGCCGGGTGAGGCGGTCATGGGGCGGCTGGTCCTTGCGGTCTGGGCTGACGGGTGGTCCGGCGGCCGACCGTGGACCGGCCGGTGGGTCAGAACAGTGTGGGCTCCGGCTCGGCAGGTGTGGCCGCTGTGGCGGGGTTCGACGTTAGCAGCGTGTCGGTGGCGGTCAGCGCCAGGCGCACGGCGAGTCCAGAATGGTCGGTGAACCGGTAGCCGTCGGCCGTGGGTTCCCTGGTCTCGTGGATGTACTGGCAGCCGGTGAGCCGCTCGGCCAGGGCGGTCGAGCCGTGGGCGTGGTCGTAGCGGTAGCCCAGGTCCGCGCGGCGGGCCCAGCTGTGCTCGACCCGGTCGGGGTGCAGGTGCCGGAACAGGTCGAGCAGGCCATGTCGCGTGGTGAGGCCGGTGTAGAAGGCGTACTCGAACGGCGCGAACTGGCCCCGGTGTGCCGGGGTGTGGGTGGGCTCGAGCACGTTGAGGTCGCCGAGCAGCAGCAGCGGCGTCTCGCTTGCGGTGGCGTCCAGGGCGCGGTCGAAGTGGTGAAGCCAGGTCTTCTTGCGTTCGGTCTTTTCGGCGGTGGCGTCGCGGGAGGGGACGTAGGCGGCGACGACGCGTACCGGCCCGTCGGTGGTCTCGATGGCGACCCCGGTTGCGCGGGCGGGCAGGTAGTCCAGCGCCGCGCCGAGCGGGTCTGGTGTGGTGGGCAGCCTGCTGACGATCATCACGCCGAGTTCGCCGGGCGCATGGGCGGGGAAGGTGACCGCGTACCCGGCGGTGGTGAACGCCTCGGCGAGCAGCCGGCTGCCTGCGGTGGCCTTGGTCTCGGTCAGCACCAGCACGTCCTCCGGCCGCTCGGCCAGCCAGCGGAGTTGGCGCCGGGCGCGGTCCAGCGAGGGGGCGCCGACGTTAACGGTGATCAGGCTCAAGGACATGCCGCACTCTTCCCGGTCAGGAGCTGGTGGATGAGGGCCACGATCGTCGCGGCGATCGGTGAGGGCGGGTCGGCGGTGGCGTCCAGCGAGGCGACCGGCCAGCCCCGCTGTCGCAGGTCGGCCACGGCGTGAACGTACAGGTCGGTCTCCAGCCCGCTGTTGTCCTCGGCGCGCTCGAATCGGCTGTGCCCGCCGCGGGTCCGCAGCCGGGCGTCGATCACGACCGGATCGCCGGTGAGGACGACCGACAGGTCCGGCCGGTAGACGCCGTGGTTGAGCTGCCACACCACCTGCGGGGACAGTCCGTCGAGTCCTTGCAGCACCAGCGAGGAGGCGACGTAGCGGTCGCACACCACGACCCGGCCGTCCTGCAGCGCGGGCAGGATCTCGGTGGCGAGCTGGTGGTGCCGGTCGGCGGCGCACAGGCAGGCCAGGGCCATGCCCTGGTAGGTGTCGGTGCCGTGCCGGGCCAGCTCGCCCAGTGGGGCGCGGGACGGCTGGGCGGTCGCGTGCACCGGCACCCCGGCGGCGGTCAGCGTCTCGGCGACCAGGCGGGCGGCGGTGGACTTCCCGACCCCGCCGGGGCCGTCCAGGGTGATCAGCGATCCCGGCAGGCGACGCTCGTGCACGATCAGGCCGGTCATGCGGGCGTCAGCGGCAGCAGCCGACGTCCCTCGCCGTGGTCCTTCACGCGGTCGTCGACGACCGGGCACTGCCCGGTGTCGACGTCGCCGACACGGCCGCCGTTCGCGACGACGGCGGCCGGGCAGCCCTTGCCGCAGCCGGAGTCCATGGGGCACGCCGTGCAGGTGGGGTTCGCGCCTACCTGGTAGCGGTCGTGGAAGCGGTAGTCGTCCAGCCGGGCCGCGATGTCGGGGTCGGGGTCGGTGAGGATGTTGCCGACGATGAACTCGGTGTCGGCGTGCCGTGATCGCGGGGTGCGGGCGGCGAACACCAGGTACGGGCACACCGTGACCTCGCCGGGGGTGAACACGTAGATGATGGTCCCGGCCTCGCACCCGGCCAGCGGCCGGCCGTCGGTGTTCGGGAAGCGGATGTGTGCGATGTCCATGTCCGGGCCGTCGAACGGCACGGTCAGCTCGAAGATCTCCCGCATGTGCAGGGTGGTCTTGGCCAGCCTGTCCTTCGACTTGACGCCGCGGCCCATGCTGCCCAGCGGGTTGAGCAACACGTAGCGGGCCCCGTTGGCGCGGGCGAACGCGCACAGCCGGGCGTACTCCTCGTTCTGGGCCAGGGTGTTCGGTGTGCACAGCAGCCCCTGCAGGATGCCCGCGCGGCCGAGCTCCTCCACGGTGGCCACGGTGACGGCGAAACTGGCCCGGTCGCCCCGGAACCTGCCGTGCGAGTCGGCGGCGAACCCGTCCAGGGACACGTTGCAGTGCACGCCCAGCTCCACCAGCGCCGCGATCTGGATCGTGGTGAGAGTGGTGGCGTTGGTGCAGATCCCGACGTCCATCCCGGCCGTGCGGAAGGCGCGCACGATGTCCAGGAAGTCCGGGTGGATCGTGGGTTCCCCGCCGGTGAGGGTCACCCGGCGGACGCGGCACTCGGCCAGGCGCGGGATCACCTTCTCCACGACCTCGGCCAGCGGCATCTGCCTGCCGACCCGCGTGGCGGACACGAAGCAGTGGGCGCAGCGCAGGTTGCAGTCCTCGTTGATCTGGACCAGCGCCTTGCGGAACGGCTGCTCGACGGTGGTGCGGAAGTAGCAGGACGAGGCCACCTCGCCGGTGGCGATGCTGCGAGCGATCACGCGGAACCTCCGCCTTCCCCCGGACGCTCCTCGTCGGGCGCCACGGTCGGCGAGCCCGGCCGGACCCACCACACAGATGTTCGGTCGAACAGCACCGGGTCTTGAGCTTTCCGTGCGAACATTGACAAGACAGTTCGGCGGGACGGGCGAACAACAACAGTCCGACTGTCCGAGCGGACAAGTGCCCTGTCAGACCGGGTGCGTGAGAGCTGTGGCGAAGCGGGGAGGCGTGGTGCCGGACACCGGAGACGACGACCAGGCGGCGGAGCTGCTGGCGGCGCTGCTGGGCTGCCCGCCGGAACTGCTCGACATCAGCCTGGACCAACTGCGCACTCTGGCCGTCGTGCACACCACGGGCACCGCCCAGCGCGCCGCCCGCGCACTGGGGCGCGAGCAGTCCAGCGTGCAGAAGCAGCTTGACAACCTCAACAAGGCCGCGACCCGCTTGGTGGGCGAGGCGCTGGTGGTCAAACAAGGCCGGGGCAAGGACTTCCTGTTCACCCCGTCCGGCGAGCAAATCGTCGAACTCGCGCGGGAAACCCTGCTGTCGTGGACCGACAGCCTGCACCGCACCCGGCGCCGGGTCGGATCCACCGTCACCTTCGGCACCACCGAGTTCACCGTGCACTTCCTGGGCGCGGTGTGGCCAGCGCTGCGTGAGGACTTCGAGCGCAGCGGCGTGCAGCTCAACATCGAACACGTCCGCACCCGCGACCTGTGGCGCAAGCTCGACGGCAAGAAGGTCGACCTGGTGTGCGGCAGCTTCGCCGCCGAACCCGGCCACCCACCCGCCCTGGACTACGACTTCCTGGAATGGCACCGCGAACGCGTCGCCCTGCTCACCAACCTGTCCGCCCGCGAACTGCCCGACATCCCCGTCGGCGCCGGGCGGCTGCCCGACCTGCCGCTGCTCGCCCCGACCGCCGGACTGCTCGCCCAGTTCCTGGGCCGCTGGTACGGCCCCGACTACCGCGGCGTACTGCACATCATCGCCGACATCGACTCACTCAACTACGGCCTCAACCTACTCACCAGCGACCTGCTGCACGGCTGCCTGCTTACCACCGAACGCGTCGCCGACGCCGCCCTCGAAGGCCGCCTGCCCGGTCAGGGCCTACGCAAAATCGACCTCGCCGAGGACTACCAGCCCCGCCTCGAGATCGTCACCGGCCTGTTCGCCCGCACGGGCGAACGCGACCGCTACGCCGCCGACCACCCGCTCAACCTGCTGTGGAACGCCTTCGCCGACGCGACACCCACCCGCACCCTCCCCACCGCCCTCCCCGGCTGAGCCCATGCCGCCCGTCCCCACCCGGACAGAACCGGCTCGTCATCGGCGACAACCCGGCCCAAACCACAGCAGGACCGCAACGACCCCAGACGACGACTGATCCCTCGACTCGGCGGGGCAGGACGGAACGATCGTCCTGCCCCGCCGCCTCACGTTCGAAAAGGTGTTCCGCCGGCGGGCCCACGAGTTCGTGCCAGCGCGTAAGCGGCGATGCTGGTGCGTGAGCACGGCCGCGACCTCCGACGCCATGATGGTGTCGGCGGCGCTCACCGCGTGCTCGGTCCAGTCCGCTGCGGCCCGGATCCACCGTAGACGGTTTAGCACCATGGTCCTACACGTCCGGCTGGGTAAGCGAGCACATCGTGCGCCCGTCGACGACCAGCAGTCGAGGCGGCGTTGGGACGTAGTACGCGTTGGCGACGACGTCGCCGTCACCGGCTCGGAAGAAGGGCCTGGAAGCCCAGGGCGATACGCATTCAGCGTGATGCCGCCCGCTACGCCAGTCAACTCGGATCAGGATGAAGGAGTCGCCGCAATGCCCGTACCGGGACAACGCGCCTTCCGGATCATTGGGTGTGCGGTGGAAGCCGCACGTTGAAGAAGCGGCTGACCGCGCTGCTTGTGGCGACGCGGGCGGAGTTGCTACGACGAGCATCGTCACTGTGGCTATCGCAGGAAGAAGTGTGCTAACGATTCGTTTCACGGGTACCTCCTTGGAAGCTTTTCTGGTGAGCTTCCGATTCTGAGGCGTTGTCCCGCGAGAGTTGAACGGTTTTCTCGATTCGAAAACAAAAATATAGAATAGAAATCAGAACATGGTGGCGAGTAGTCCGACCCGCTCAAGGTCGAGCCCGGTCGATGCGGGCGCGCTGCGAACCGTCCAGCACGTCGACCTCGTCCGGCGTCGTCATTCCGTGTGTGCAGTGGTGCCGCGCTCGCGTCGGGCAGCACTCATGAACAACTTGCCACCGAGCTAGGTGGCAGCGCCAAGCATCATCGATGCGATGCAGTTGCTGCTATCAGTTGGATTAGCGGGGTCGTCTATGCCGGGTGAACTGGGCGAGCTGTTCGAACAGCGTGTGCGCCGCCAGGAGGTGGTCTGGCTCTTGGGTGAAGCGTGCCGCGTGGACGTAGGCGTAGAAGACGACCGCTGTGCCGTCGGGCAGGGAGAAGCGGGTCAGTGGGTGGTGCTCGATGCCGGGGTATACGCCTGCTGCGTGCTGAAGCACCCGGAGGGTCACGTCGCGGCGGTCGACGGTTGCGCTTTCGAGGACGTAGGCTGTGCAGCGATCGGCATCAAGACGTCCAAGGGCGGGGTTTATGCCGAGCGGCGCGAAAATATCGATCCGTTCTGAGGCGCGACACAGGACGTCGACCATGCTCGTAGCCAGGGGGCCCCACGCGCACTGCACTGTCGGGTCGGTCACCAACTCATTCGTGAGCCCTTTCTCTAGCCGATTTACGACGGCGGGAAACTGGCTGCTGCGCGCTGCGAGGTCTGCCATTGTGAAGCCGGCGGCTTCGCGGACGCGACGCAGTTCGATTCCGAGGAGGCGATTGCACAATGATGCCTTAGGTGTCGGGGAAAGCAGATGCTCATCGCGCCCGATCATGTTCACTCTCCGGTGTTCGTGGATCGATGCCGAAGGCAACGTCTAGAGAATGGGGCGGCAGGCACGGGCTTCCTGCCGCCCCGGTAGCCGACTCTGTTCGGCGCTCTGCGCACAACGTTCACGCGGGGGCGGCGTGTCGGCTGTGCGTGGCGGCGTGCGAACCGAGCCGGATGGTCTCGAGTAAGCGAGCTGTGTTCAGTGATTTCGAAGCCGGTGGCGTGGACGGCGGTCGATCGTGTCGCCCTGGGCGAGCTGGAACTCGAGCAGCACACGACACGGAACCGGTGTTCGGCGCCACCAGCGGCCGACGCGGCACTGGCGGCAGTGGCCGTTCGCGTCGGGTGTGTGTTGTGCGAGAAGGGCCCGCAAGCCCGCGACCAGTCCAGGAAGCCGGTCTCGTGCGACTCCTGCGGCGGTGTGGTCGTCGCCGTCAAGCACGATGTCGCATGTCGTTTCGAGGTCGGACCAGAGTTGATCCTGGATTGCCGCGAACACCACGTGGTTGTTCTGTACCACGATCATGATCGACCTCGACGAGAACCGTGTTGCCCCGCGGTGGTCGGTACGGTGTCCGCCGCCTTGCGAGGCCAAAGGAAGACGGGGATGCCCTCCTGTTCCCGCCACGTCCGATCGCAGTCGCTACAGGTGGGCCAGCAGCCGTCAGGGCAACGTGGCGGAGGGTCGTGGGGCACCTTTATGGCCACTCCGCACAACGTCTGGCCCTCGTCGTTGGCTGCCATGGAGTCCGGGATCGCGTGACGACGGCCCTGGAAGGGCAGCCAACGGAACGGTCGGATGCCCATCAGGCACGACCTGGAAGGGAAGTCGAGTCGAGGTTCGCCGTCGCTGTTGGTCGGCTGCGGCCGAGTGCAGAGGTGACAGCGAAGAGGTCAGTAGCCATGGTGATCGTCACTTCGGGTCTCCTCGTTACGCTTGGTCCTTCGGTAGTCACGTGGCGCAGCACCAGGGTTGGTCGCAACTTGCGCATACCGCAAGTGCGAAACCCGCAACTTGCTGATTGTTCACCCGGTTGGGCTACCTGCTGCGGTGAGTGGCGGCCGTAGGCTGCTGTTCGAGGAATTCGGTGAGGGAAGGGTCGGCGTGGCCACGGAGAACATCCCGCCCAACGTGCGCAAGCGGCTGGCGGCCAGGCTCAAGGAACTGCGCGGCGACCGCCGCCAGGAGGACGTCGTCCGTGCGCTCCAGGCGGTTCCTGGCAGTGGCAAATGGTCAGTCACCAAGCTCAGCCGCATGGAGAACGATCAAGCGCGGGTGCAACCCGATGTGGTCGAAGACCTCCTGGCCATCTACAAGCATGACGACCCTGAGGAACTGACGAGGCTGAAGCTGTGGGCGCGAGCAGCCCGGGACAAGGGCTATTGGCAGAAGGGGCGACGAGGTCTGCCGGACAACATGGCGGACTTCGGCGAGTACGAGGAACGGGCGACCGTACAGCGGGTCTGGGAGCCGATGCTCGTGCCCGGCCTCTGCCAGTCGGAGGGCTACGCCCGCGCGGTGATCGCCGGAGTCGAGCCGAGCATCGAGAACGATGAGTTGGAACGGCGCGTGGCCACTCGGATGGCCCGGCAGGCGGTTCTCACACGTGAAGATCCGCAAGAGCTCTGGGTGCTGCTGGACGAGCGCGTACTCCGGGCGCGGATCGGCACGACCGACGTGCGTGTCGAACAGCTTCGGCGCCTGGTCGAGCTGGCTTCCTGGAGCAACGTGTCACTGCGAGTGGTGGGACCTGACGCCGGTGCGCACCCCGGTCTGTCCGGCTGGTTCACGATCTTCGAGTTCTCCGACGACACGGCAGACGTCGGGTACACCGACGGCCCTGGAGGGAGCCTGTATCTCGAGGACTCCGAGGACGTGCGGCGCTGTACGCTGACGTTCGGGCACCTGCTCGGTATCGCCCTCAACCCGGCCGACTCGATCGCGTTGATCGACAAGGTGATCGAAGAGTTGGAGCGTGAGCCTCGATGATCGAAGACGCGGTTCTGTGGCGCAAGAGCAGTCGAAGCGGTGGTAGCAACGGCGGCGGTGGGTCGAACTGCGTCGAGGTCGCGTTCTTCGACGGCTCGGTTGGATTGCGGGATTCGAAGCACCCTTACGTCGACATCGTGTTCGGCACCGACGCTTTCGGCACGTTCGTCGCCGTGGTGAAGCGCGACGGATTCGAGCAGTAACTCGACCTGCACAGGCTTCAGTCTGCGATGTCGTCGACGTAGACGGTCCCTCCGACGGCGACGACCCGCTGCTTGAGCCGCAGGTTGTGAGCCAGCATTCTCGCCAGGGCGTTCGTGTCGCCTGACGGCGCGGTCTTGAGCAGAGCGAACAGGAACGCGGTCGACGTGTCGGGGAGTCGGAACTGTGGTGTGGTGATCCGAGCCCGAAGTATGGGGTAGAGCAGGACGTGGCCGGTGTCGCCGATATCCTGGGCCGTCAGTTCGGTGAGTGTCTCGGACACGATGTGCTCGGCGGCGTGGTCGGGCAGGAACAGGTTGATCCACGGATGGGGCTGTTGCCAGGGTCCTGCTGCGCGCAGCCGGCTCACGTCCTCGGCCAGACGGTTCTGGAAGCCGTGGTAGGTGAAGTCGGTGATCTCCAAGGCGTCGCGTCGGTCGCTCAGTCCGCCCAGCAGGCGTTCCTCGGAGGGCGCGGTGGGCGGGGTGAAGTAGCTGACGCCGTCGATGAGGGGCACCCATGTTCCGTCGATCGCCTTGATCTGGCCTTCCAGGTGGTGGAATCGCCCCTCGGTCATGAGGGCGCGGTGGTCGGTGAGGAAGGTGCCGATGTCGTCGTAGCGCAGGCGGTGGAGGCGGGCGTGGGTGTACGCGGCGACCAGCCGAAGGGCGGCGCGCACGATGACGCCGCGGCGGCCCCGTCCGGCGCGCAACGCGTCGAACAGCTCCGGCTGGTGCGTCGGTGAGCAGGTGACATGTGTGCCGTCGGGCGTGACGACGTCGAGTTCAGTGATGTTGTCGGTCTGCAAGCCGTGGTGGTGAGTGGCGCCGCTGATGCCGCCTACGGACAGAGTGCCGCCGACCGATAGGTCGAGGTAGTCGGTCAGAACCGGTGGAGCCGCCCCTGCCGGCAACGTCGCCTCCAGCACATCGCTCCACCGGGCACCCGCGTCGACGATGATCTCGTGGCGGGTGACGTGGTGGACCGTGGTGAGCCCGCGCATGTCCAGCACGAGCCCGCCGGGCGCTTGGGCCTGCCCCCCGGTCGAGTGCCCTTCGGCCCGCGGCACCACCAGAATTCCGTGCTCGTGCGCGAACCGGAGCACTGCAGCGACATCCCGGACCGAGTGGGGACGCGCGACGCCGAGTGGTCGAGGGTGGTCCGTACCGCGGCCGAAGTCGTCCACCGCCCACCTCAGCGCCGATTCAGCGGTCGTGACGATGCCGTCAAGGACGGGGAACGGCAGGAATCCAGCTACGTGGTGCTCGGACAATCGGTGATTGACGAGGTCGAAGTACCAGGTGTGATGGGTCACGGCACCCTTTCAGGGCTGAGGTTCCGGGCGTGGTGCCGGAACCGGTCCGTTGTGCAGCGCGGCCAGGCGGGCACGGATTCCCCTTGCTCGAGCGTCACCGAGATCCTCGAACATCTGAACCGCCTCTTTCCACGCGCGACGGGCGTCGTCGTCTTCACCGAGTTCGTGCTGAACGTCGCCCAGCTTGCGCAGCAGAGCGGCCCGGCCCCACAGATCGACCACCGACTCGCTGGCGGCCAACGCTTCTTCAAGGTAGGCAACGGTGCTGCGCAGGTTTCCCATGTTGCGGTGGACTTCCCCGATTCGGTCCAGGGCACAGCTCTCGGCTTGGCGGTCGCCCAGCTCGCGCAGTACGGTGACGGACTTGTCGAAGCCGTCGAGCGCAACGTCGTACTTGCCGAGGGCACGATAGGCGTCCGACAGGTACGAGTTGACGACGGCCCACGACCACCGCTCCCCGATCTCTCCGGCCAGGTCCAATGCCCAGCGGTAGTGCTCGACCGCTTCGTCGTGCTCCTCGTGCGCTTGGAGGACACGCCCGATGCCGACATGCGACCACAGCCGGCCCTGAGGGTTCTTCAGGCGCTGGCAGATCTCCAGAGCCTCAGTGACGCACTGCATTGCCTCCTCGAACCTGCGCTGGTCGATGTAGCCGTTGGCGAGGTTGCTCAGCAGGAATGCCTGCGCGGTGACGTTTCCCTGTCGCCGCGCCTGGTTCAGGCTCGCCTTGAGCGGCACCAGCCAGGTACTCCAGGGGTTGCGCCAGTACAGGTAGTCGGTCAGCACGAGCGGTAGGCCGACGGCGACTGTGTTCAGTTCCAGGGCTGTCGCCTGCCAGGTGGCAGCAGCCAAGTTCGTCAGCTCGGTCTCGCACCACATCACGGCGTCACCGGGAGTGGCGAAGTGCGGTGGGGCGTGTCCAGTGTCTACGGACTTGAGCTGGGCGAACGGACGGTCGGGTGACATGGCGTGGCTCGCCGCGGTCGCCGCTTGTAGGTACCACTCCAGCAGGTGCCGGCGAGCGGCGGCGATCTCCTCGACCGACTCCGTGGCCTCGACCTGCTCGGTCGCGTAGTCGCGCAGCAGGTCGTGGAACCGGAAGCGGTGAGGGCCGACTTCTTGCAGCAGGTGTCCGCGAGCGAGCATGTTGAGCAAACGTGCGGTCTTGGACGGTTGGCCGGGGGAGAGCACCGTCGGACAAGCGACGCCGAACTCCCGGCCGGGATGGAGGCTCAGCAATCGGAATAGGCGGGCGGCGTCGGCGTCGAGCGCTCGAAACGACCAGGAGAACACCGCGCGGACCGCCGCGTCGACGTCGTCGTCGGACGAGAGCACGTCCAAGCGCTGGTCGACATCCGACAGCTCCTCCGCGAGCCCGGTGAGGGTCAGGTGTCGGCTGGAGGCGATGCGCTCGGCGGCAATCCGAACCGCCAACGGCAAGCCACCGCAGAGTTCGACGATCTGTTCGGCGGCTTCTGGTTCCGCGTCGACGCGGGTGCCGCCGACGACGTCGCGCAGCAGCGCCAGTGCATCGGCCCGGTCGAACGGATCGATCGTTACGCAGAATGCGCCGTGCCTCACGGCCAAGGCCGCCAGCCGCTGCCTGCTGGTGACGAGCACCAGGCAGCCGGGAGCGGCGGGGATGAGAGGTCGAACCTGGTCAGCGTGGCTCGCGTTGTCCAGGACCAGCAGGGTGCGGGTGTCGGCGAGCCTGGTCCGTAGCAAGGCGGAGCGGCTCTCTGCGGTGGCGGGCATCGCGTCCGGTGGGACACCGAGCGCCTTGAGGACGTTCTCAAGCACGTCGGTGGCGTCGACCGGCTCTTCGTCCGGCGAGAAGCCGTGGAGGTCGGCGAAAAAGGCGCCGTCGGGGAAGAGGTGCTTCACCTCGTGTGCCCACCCCAGCGCCAGCGAGGTCTTCCCGACTCCGGCTTGGCCGTCCAAGGCCATGACCGTGGCCGAGGTGAGGTGACGGCGGTGATGAAGCTGGTCATCGAGTGCTCGCAGGACGGCGTTTCGGCCGATCAGCTCCGGTGACGGCGGAAGCTGGGCGGGGCGTGGGCTCCGTCCATGAGCTGCGCGCTTGGTGGTGACCTGCACCAGGGCGGTCAACGCGCCATCGGTGGCCAGCGCCGCATCACACGCTCGGGCGAACGCCTCCGTCGGAGGCTTCGTACCGTTCTCGACGTTGCTGATGTGGCTCGAGCTGAAGTGACTCAACTGGGCCAATGCGCGCAGCGTCATCGTGCCGCGAAGCCTGCGCAGTTCCTCGCCGAAGGCACCCGGCATGGCAGGTGTCTGCTCTGTATTCGCTATTCCGTTCATCCGAATACGCCTCCCCCCTTGTCCGCCCCCAGAGCGCCTGGTCACCGTGGATATCGGCAGCCGTGTCGTAGTCAGTGATCAATGCAGGACTTGAGGATATGCGTGCAGAGCATGGACCGACGGGTGAAGCGGTGCTACGACACCACTATCGAGTGAACGGCGAGCTGCTTGAGGTGCAGTCGGTCACTTTCCGTCACTGGGAGAAGGTGTGAGATGGCAGATCCGTTGGAGTGGTCGGCCTGGGGGATCGTTTGTGGTCCGATGGCCAGGGCTCAGCTGATGGCGGTGATTCGCCAAGACGATGTCGGATACCAGCCCTCGGGCGTACGGCAGATCGTTGCTTCCCGAGACAGCGTCACGACCGGGTTGGTCTTCGCGGCCGGGTTGGCAGTGCTCACCCACCGGCTCGCCGGGGCCTTGCCGATGGTTGCCTCGGCGTGGCTGGTGACGGTCGGAGGTCAGTTGATGTTGATCGACTGGGTGTTCCACCGGCTGCCCAACCATCTTGTGGTCGCGTTGTTCTTGGGCGGTATGGTGATCTTTTCCACCGCAGCGGTGCACGGTGGCAACGTGACGGCATTCGTGAGGGCTGTCCTAGCCGCGACGGTCGTGTTTGCTGCGGCATTGATGACCGCGCTCATCTTTCCTGGATCTCTTGGAGCGGGTGACGTCAAACTGCTGGGAGCGGTCGCGCTCTTCCTCGGCTGGGCCGGTTGGCTACAAGTGCTGCACGGGATCGCGCTCGCGCTACTTCTGGGGGCCGCAGCGGGCGCGGTTCTGTTGGCCACCAAGCGGATCTCTCGTGACGACCGCCTCGCTTTCGGCCCAGCGATTCTGGGCGGAGCCCTGCTGACCATCGTCACGCTCTGAGCGACACGGAGGCCGTCGATGTTCCTCGGAATTCAAACTAAGATCAATAGGACGAGTGCGCGCGGTTCGTTGTTGGCCGCCCTCGTCATCTTCTCTGTGACCGCTTGTGGACCGTCGAGCTCTAACCTGCAGACAAGTGCAGCAACTGGAGTGGGCGCTTCCTCCGGACCTTACGTGTCCACCTACACGCCTGATTCAGCGGACGAAGCCAAAAAGTCGGCGCTCGACGTCTATCGAGCGATGTGGCTTAGCTATGCCGAGGCCGCCATGACCTCCGATTGGCAGTCTCCGAAGCTGGGGCAGTTCGCTACCGGGACTGCGCTATCCTCGATGACTCGCGGCTTGTACGGCGACCACCACAAGGGCGTGGTTTCCCGAGGTCGGCCGGCCCTCAACCCTTCCGTCTCGTCCAGCAAACCTGCCGGAACTCCGACGAAGATCATCGTGACAGACTGCGGTGACTCGACGCACTGGACGAGGCACTACGCCGACAGCGGTCAACCGGCTGATGAAGAACCCGACGGCAAGCGGCGTATCAACGCCGTGGTGGAGAAGCAGACCGACGGTTCGTGGAAGGTCGTCGAGTTCGGTGTGCAAGAGGTGGGGTCGTGCTGAAGCGAGCGTTTGCAGTCGTGGCGGGGATGCTTCTCGGCAGTGCGGCCCCTGCCTTCGCAGGCCCGTGGGGGAACGTGGACTGCAGTCAGGCGCCAGTACCGGTGTGCGATCTTGAAGCAGGCAATAGCCAGAGGCCGCAGCAGGGTTGGGAGCCTGATCGTCCCTTCGGGACGGACCTGGCTGCAGGCGATGGTGATAACCCCTTCGCTGGATGCAACTACAAGCCGGTCGACTACCAAACGCCGGAGGGACAGCCAGAAGGGCCGGGTGGTTGGTTCATGGTGTTGTGCTCGCCTGATGGCAAGGACCCGTTGTCACACGGGCCGGTTTGGGTGAAGAAGGCGGGTGTCGCGGCGGTCTCGCCGGCCGAGTTGGCGAAGACCGCCCACAGCAGGTTGCGTTTGCCGGCGGCGGTGATCGCGGCCAGCCCTGCAGGCGACCAGTTGGTCAACCTGCCGACGTGGTTGTGGTTGCAGGGTGGGTGGAGCGAGGTCTCGGCGACGGCGTCGGTGCCGGGCGTCTCGGTGACTGCGGTCGCGGCTCCGACCTCGGTGACCTGGACGATGGGTGATGGCTCCACAATGGCCTGCAGGGGTGCGGGAACGCCATACACGGCGGGCACCGACCCGCAGACTTCCTCACCTGACTGCGGTCACGTCTACCGTCGATCGTCGGCGAGCCAGCCGGGGCAGGTATACCCGGTGACGGCGACTGTGCACTGGACGGTGACCTGGTCCGGTGCGGGCCAGGGCGGGACGTTCCCGGACATGACCACGACGGGCAGCGCAATGTTCCGCGTGGCGGAGTCCCAGGTGCTCAACAACGGCGGCGGCTGACCGCGCCATTGTCTCCTGGCGAGGCATCTCCGCATAGCTCGTAAAGCGATGACCACCTGTTCCGCTCGCTGGCAACCCACTGGCGACGCGGCGCACTACCCCCATGCCTTTGGAGGTACCGGCGTGAGTACCGACACCACGACCCGGCCCGGCACCGACCGAGCCACGAGCATGGCCAACGGCCCCTGGATCAGCGACGGCAAGCCTTCCGCCTCGCGGTTGCGCATGACAGGGCGCCGCCGCAGCGTGCCGTACCTGCTGCTCGGCGTACTTCTCGTCCTGTCCTGTGTGGGCGGCTTCGTGCTGATCTCGCTGAGCTCCGGCGATCGGCAGGCCGTGCTCGCGTTGGCCCGTAGCGTGCCGGTGGGGCATGAGCTGACCACGCGGGACCTGCGGCAGGTCAACGTCGCGGTCGACCCCGGTGTGGCGGTCGTGGACGCGGACCGGGCGGCCACGGTGGTCGGCCGGCCGATGGCCACCAGCGTGTCGGCCGGGGCGCTGCTCACCCCGGATGCCGTCGGCGGCGCCGCGCTCCCGGCGAACGGGCAGGCCATCGCCGCCCTCGCGCTCAAACCGGGTCAGGTTCCCGCGGAGGTCGGTCCGGGAGTGCGGGTGTCGGTGGTGGTCGTGTCCGGCCAGGCGGGAACCGCGACCGGTCCGCCGGCAACCGGCGGCACGGTCTGGCCGGCGGTGGTGACCAGCGTGACCACCCCGGCGACCGACCAGAACACCGTGGTCTCGGTGCAGTTGTCCGAGGCCGCCGCGCGCCAGGTCGCCGCGGTGCCGGCCGGTCAGTTGTCGATCGTGATGCTCTCCGCTGGAGGTCGCTGATGTTGATCTCGATCCTGTCCCTGAAAGGTTCACCGGGCGTCACCACGCTGGCCGTGGCCTTGGCCGCCCGCTGGCCCGCCCCGGCACGCCCTCTGGTGGTCGAGGCAGACCCTTCCGGTGGCGATCTCGGCCTGCGGGTCTCCCTGTCCTCGACTCCGGGCCTGGTGAGCCTGGCCGCCGCTGCACGCCGTGGCGGCGACGCCGACCTGGTATGGCGGCACACCCAGCACCTGCCCGGCGGCCTGCCGGTGGTCTCCGCCCCGCCCGATGCCGACCAGGCCCGTGCGGCGCTGGCGGCCCTGGCTCCGGACCCGACCGGTGGGCTCGGTGTGCTGCGCGCGGCGGCCGACCGGCCGGGCGTGGTGGTCATCGTCGACTGCGGGCGCGTGGACCCCGGCTCGCCCGCGCTGCCGATCGTGCGCGCCTGCGACGCGGTCGTGCTGCTGTCGCGGGCCCGCGCCGACGACCTCGCGCACCTGCCGCGCCGGCTGCCCACGATCGCCCGCTGGAGTCCGAACCCGGTTCTGCTGCTGGTGGGCGAGGGCTACTCGACCGCCGAGGTCGCCCGCGAACTCGGCGTGCCGCCGCTGGGGCGCGTGCCCGACGACCCGAACGGCGCGGCCGTGCTGTGCGGACGGCCGAACACGCTGCGCTGGGGTCGCAGCGGCCCCTCACATTCGGCGCTGGGCCGCTGCGCCCACCGCGTCGCCACCGAACTCGCCACCCGCGAGCACCCACCGGCCGGCCGGCCACAGCCCAGGCCCGCTGAGCCGATGCCGCAGGTTCCGATCCTGCGCGCGGTCCCGGGCGTGCCACCCGGCGCGGTCTCGTCCAACGACGTCCGCGTCGCACCGGGCCAGGCCACCGACCCTCGTGACCAGCAGGGAGGGCAGGCGTCGTGACGTACCCGACCGACCGGTACCCGGTGCCGCCGCGCCCCCACCAGCCGTCCAAAACCGCCCCGTCAGCTAGCGCCGCACCGGGACCCGACGCTGGTGTGCCGCCGCTGGGATGGACCATCGACGAGGACACGGCCGGCCTGTCGGCCGCCACCACGCGGCTGCGGCAGCACCTGCGGGACCGGTTGACCGACGAACTGCCGCAACAGGTCGCCGATCAGCAGAACCGCACCGGGACGACCGCCACCCGCGAGGCTCGCCGCGAGCTGGCGCGCGGCATCCTCGACGAGGCACTGCGCGTGCACACCGAGACCGAGCTGGCCGCGGGCCGGCGACTGCTGCCCCGCGAGGTCGAGCAGCGGGTCGTCGGTGAGGTCGTCAACGAGCTGTTCGGCATGGCCGGGCTGCAGCCGCTGCTGGACGACCCGACCGTGGAGACGATCAACGCCAACCGTCACGACCGGGTGTTCGTCCAGTACGACGACGGCCGCCGCGCCCCGGTCGCCCCGATCGCGGGCTCGAACGAGGAGCTGACCGACCTGGTGCGGCTGCTCGCGGCCCGTGCCGGCAGCCAGGAGCGGCGGTTCGACCACGGCTCCCCGGCGGTCAACCTCCAGCTCCCCGGCGGTGAACGGTTGTTCGCCGTCATGGGGCTGACCGCGGGCGGGGTGACCGCGCTGTCGATCCGCCGCCACGGCTACCTCACCGTCACCCTGCCCGAGCTCCGACGCCGAGGAACCCTCGACCCCGGCCTGGAGGCGTTCCTGCGGGCGCTGGTCAAGGCCCGAAAGAACATCCTGATCACCGGCGGCACCGGCGCGGGCAAGACCACCCTGCTGCGCGCGCTCGCCAGCGAGATGGACCCGCTGGAGCGCATCGTCACCATCGAGGACGCCTTCGAACTCGGCCTGGACCACGACCCCGGCATCCACGCCGACGTGACAGCCTTCCAGGCCCGCGAGGCCAACGTCGAAGGCGAGGGCGTGATCAGCCAGGCCGAACTCGTCCGGTGGGGCCTGCGGATGAGCCCGGACCGGGTGATCGTCGGTGAGATCCGCGGTCCGGAAGTCATCCCGATGTGCAACGCCATGAGCCAGGGGAACGACGGCTCGATGGCCACCCTGCACGCCTCGTCCTCGAGGATCGCGTTCACCCGCCTCGCCTCCTACGCCGCCCAAGGCGTCGAGCGGCTGCCGCTGGACGCCACGAACCTGCTGGTCGCCTCGGCCGTGCACTTCGTGGTGCACCTGGCCCGCGCCGAGGACCACCGCACCCGTGTCGTGTCCTCGGTCCGCGAGGTCGTCGGCGCCGACGGCCCACAGGTGATCTCCAACGAGGTCTACCGCCCCGGCCCCGACCGCCGCGCCCGCCCCGTGGCCGGAGCGCTGCGCAGCGACACCCTCGACGACTTGGTCGACGTCGGCTTCGACCCCGGGGTGCTGGATAACCCCGAGGGCTGGTGGACGCCGTGAACATCACCCTCAGCCCCACCACGGCCGCCGCGGCGCTGCTCGGTGTCGGCACCGGGCTCGGCCTGCTACTGGCGGTCCTCGGCTGGCGCGGAACCGGCCTCCAGCGTCGGCGACGCACCCGTACCCGCGCGGCGGGGACCGTCGACCAGCGCCGCGGTCTGCGGATCGCGCTGGCCGTGACCGCCGGGGTGGTGACCGGTCTGCTCACCGGCTGGGTCGTCGGCGCCGTCCTGGCCGGCCTCGCCGCATGGGCGCTCCCGCGAGTGCTGGGCCGCGACCCCGAGCACGCCCGCAGGGTCGTGCGGATCGAGGCCATCGCCGCCTGGACCGAGATGCTCCGCGACACTCTGTCGGCCGCCGCCGGGCTCGAGCAGGCCATCCTCGCCACAGCGCCACTGGCGCCCACGGCCATCCGCGGCGAGGTCGGCGAACTCGCCGCCGGGATCGAGAACGGCGACCGGCTCGCGCCCGCGCTGCGCCGTCTCGGCGGACGCCTGGACGATCCGGTCGGCGACCTGGTCATCGCCGCCCTGCTGCTGGCCGCAGAACAACAGACCCGTCGGCTCGTCGAGCTGCTCGGGTCGCTGGCCGACGCCGCCCGGGGGCAAGCCTCGATGCGGATGCGCGTCGAGGCCGGCCGCGCCCGCACCCGCACCTCGGTGCGCGTCATCGTCGGCACCACCGCGGCTTTCGCCGTCGCCGTGGTGCTGCTCAACCGCGATTACATGGGTGCCTACGACAGCGCCGCCGGTCAGATCGTGCTGCTGGGCGCCGGCGGACTGTTCGCCGTCGGGTTCGCGTGGCTCAACCGCATCGCGCGCGTCGCCCGGCCCGACCGGTTCCTGTCCACCGCCGTCCACCAGGACCCGGCGACCGGACCGGCACGGGGTCTCGTCACCGCGAGGCAGGAGTGACCGCCGTGATCACCTCCATCGCCCTGGGAATCGGGTCCGGGATCGGCCTGTGGGCCGTGGCGGTCTACCTGTTCCCGCCACGACCGGCCCTCGGCGCGGTCCTGGCCCGCGCCACCGCCCCACCCGCTCCGGCACCCATCCTGGTCACCGACGACACCGGCTGGGCCGCCCGGCTCGGCCGACCCGCCGTCGCCCCGCTGCGCGCATCGGGACTCCCCGGCCCACGGTTGGCCAAGGATCTGGCGGTCATCGGCCGCTCGACCTCGACCCACCTGGCGGAGAAAGCCACCCTCACCGTCGCCGGGCTGCTGCTGCCCGTCCTGCCGACCGTGGTCCTCGTCGTGGCCGGGCTCGGACCCGGCTTCGAGTTCCCGGTCATCGCCGGACTCGTCCTCGCGGCCGTGGGGTTCGTTCTGCCGGACCTGCAGGCCCGCTCCGACGCCGCGAAGCTGCGCACCGGGTTCCGCCACGCGCTTTCCGCCTACCTGGACCTGGTGTGGATCACCCTCGCCGGAGGAGCCGGGGTCGACAGCGCGCTGGGCGCCTCGGTCAACATCGGACGAGGGTGGGCGTTCGAGCAGATCCGCCGTGCCCTGGACACCGCCCGACTGACCCGAACGACGCCGTGGGCGACGCTGCGCCAACTCGGCGAAGAACTCGACGTGACCGAACTCGCCGAACTCGCCGCGTCGGTCAGCCTGGCCGGCACCGAGGGCGCCAAGATCCGCACCTCCCTGGCCGCCAAGGCCGGAGCGCTGCGCACTCACCAGATCACCGAAGCCGAGGGCGACGCCCAGGCCGCCACCGAACGCATGAGCCTGCCGGTGATGGCGCTGTTCCTCGGCTTCCTGACCTTCATCGCCTACCCCGCGCTCACGCAGGTCCTCAATGGACTATGACGATCCCGTGCGGACAACGACCGAACCTGAACGGCAAGGGAAGGACAACACGATGCGCACACACGTGGAGGCATTGTGGACAGTGCTGCAGACACGGTGGGAGGAGCTGCGCCGCCAGCCGGAGGCCGGGTACTCGACCGAGACAGTCCTGGTGACCGCGCTGCTGGTCGTGGCCGCGCTCTCGGTGATCGCGATTGTCATCGCAAAGGTCGCCGAGAAGGCCAACGGCATCAGCATGTGATCACCATGAGCCATACGCGCAGTGAGCGGTGCCCGGCGACCCGCGCCGGACGGCGCCGGGTCCGCCGAGCGCTGCGCGGTGACCGCGGCTCGGTCAGCGCGGAGCTGGTGATCGCCATGCCGCTGTTGTTGCTGATGCTGCTGGCCATTGTGCAGTTCGCGCTCTGGTCGCACGCCACCCACATCGCCCAAGCCGCCGCTTCGCAAGGGCTCGCGGCGGCACGGTCCCAGAACGGAACCGCCGCGGCCGGCGCAGCAGGCGCGCGGCACCTGCTCGACCAGCTCGCGAGCGGCCCGCTCACCGGTTCCACCGTCACCTCGGATCGCAACGCCGCCTCGGCCTCGGTACGGGTCAGCGGGACCGCGACCTCGGTCGTGCCGGTGCTGAGCTTGACCGTCCACGCCGAAGCCGTCGGGCCCGTCGAGCGCTTCGTCCCCGATCTGGACGGAAGGTGATCGCCATGGCCCGACAGACCATGCCCCCTATACCGCACACGCACCCAGCACGGTGCCGCGACCGCGTACGCCCCGGTCGGGGAGGGTGGGCGGCCTGGTGGCGTGCCGACGACGGCTCGGTGGCCGCCGAAACCGCCATCGCCGCGCCGTTCCTGGTCATGCTGCTGGTGTTCATCGGGGTTGTGATCCACCGAGGGGCGGACGCCCGGATCCGTATCGACGACGCCGCCCACCAGGCGGCGCGCGCCGCCAGCATCGAACGCACCCCCACGGCCGCGACGACTGCGGCCCGGTCGACCGCGGCCGGCGCGCTGTCCTCGGCGGGGGTGGCGTGCGCGTCGTTGTCGGTGAGCACGTCGACCGGCGGCCTGCGTCCCGGCGGCGCGGTCAGCGTGACCGTGTCCTGTGCCGTCGACTTCGGCGACGCGCTCATCCTCGGCGTGCCCGGCGGCACGACCCTCTCGGCCACCTCCGTCGAACCCGTGGACCTCTGGCGGTCGACACCGGACACCGGGAGCGAGACATGAGTTGGCGAGCCCGGCACTCGCGGCGCAGCCGGTGGTCGACCCGGTGGCGCACACGCCTGCGGTGGTGGCGTGCCGACGAGGGCCGGGTGACCGCGTTCGTCCTGGCCTTGACCGCCGCCATCCTTGCCTTGGCCGGCCTGACCCTCGACGGCGGCCTCGCGCTGGCGGCCAAAGTACGGGCAGGCGGCCAGGCCGAGGCCGCCGCCCGCGCCGGCGCCCAGGCCATCGACCTCGTCGCCTACCGCGCGACCGGCACCCTGCAGCTCGTGCCTGCCCAGGCGGTCGCCGACGCCCAGGCGCACCTGGCCGCCGAGGGCGCCTCCGGCACGGTCACCGTCTCCGGCGACACCGTCACGGTCACCGTGACCGCGTCGCACACCACTCAACTGCTCGGCCTGGTCGGCATCGGATCACTCCACGTACACGGGCAGGGCAGCGCGCACCCGCAACAAGGAGTGGCGGCGGAAGATCGCGGGTTCCCGAACCCCGAAGCAGGGATCGGCAGGAATTGACGTGAGAGACATCAGGGAAGCCACAGCAGATGGACAGAAGCCCCCGACCGGCGTGTGCTGTGGCCGGCATCGTCCGGCCACAGCGTCGCCATCCGGCTCAGTGGATCGGTTTCCCGGGGATGTCGTCGATGTGGAGCCGCCACCAGTTGTCGTCGACAAGCAGGTGCAGGTCGGGGCCTCTGCCGTGGACCCGGGCTGTGCCGGGCAGTGGCTGCCCGTCGGGTCGGACCAGCCGGTACTCGCCGGTCACGTGCAGTCGGTCGTCGCTCAGGACACCGACGACCAGCCTGTCGTGGTCAGGCCCGTAACCGCCGTACAGCGCGATGCGGGAACCCCCGACAGCAAGGGCCTTGGCCCCTTCGATGTCGTTGTGCCATCCGGTCACTGTGCCGTTGTGGATCCGTACGACGGGAAAATCGGTGTAATAGCAGGTCCACGCTGTGTCGCCGTCGACGTTGAGCGCGTAGCAATCGCTGATCCCACCCCACGTGCGGGCCGCCTGCGACGGGTATCGCCAGTCCTGGGCGAAAGCGGCGGAGAACCGGGTCAGCCCATACGACCCCAGGGGCTCACTGCCCTCGTCGCCCCAGCCGAAGTTGCCGAAGATCCCTTCGTCGAAGTAGCCCACCCAGATCTCGCCCCGGGCAGTGGCCTGGACGTGCTCGATGCCGTCGCCGAAGGTGTGTTCGGCCAGCACCGCTCCGTCGGAGTCGTAGACGATCGCGTTGCGGTCCGGGCCCTCCGGCCGCCACCGGCACCGGGCACCCACGACCAGAAGGTTGCCGTCGGGCAGCGGCTGCACCTCGGGATGTGCCAACGGCAGACCGGCAAGCCCAGCGGCGACGACCGTGTCCGGTGCGTGCACGGTCACTCGTGCCGTGACCGGCCGCGGCGCTCGGGCGTGGGGGAGGGTCGCCCATCCCTGCTGTGTCGTGACCGACCTCAACGCCGACAGGTCCTCAGCCGCCGACCACAACACCACAGCCTCGCCGGACGGGCCGACCGACACGGATACCTGCACATCGTTCTGCTGTGGCGCGACAAGTCGCGCGTGATGACGGACCCGGACCGCAGGCAGCGCCATCACCACCGCACGCCGCGCCGCGTCCCTCTGCTCACGCTGCCGAGCCCGATCGTCATCCACCGGCGCATTCGATCACGCCGCCGGCGGGACGACCCACTGGAATTCCGCGGTCGGCAGCGATGGCGCTGGTCCCCCCGAAGCCCGCCCGGTCCGCGAGGTCGCCCGAACCGCAACCCACCCTGCCCAGACGTCGCCGGTGACCACCCCCGTTCCGGCACGGCAGATCGTCAACGAACCCTCGGCAGTCCGAAGAACCGACCCGTGACCACACCCTCTTCCGTCATGGACACGGCAGCGCAGAAAGGGACAGCAGCATGGCAACCCCTGAACAGATCCGCCGTCGCGTCGAGGAGACCGACCTCGCCCGCAGTGCCCGCAGGGCCGCCGCCGCGCAGCAGGTCGGCGAACTCGCGGGGCACCGGGCCGCCATCCTCGCCCAGCTCGCCGAGGTCGAACGCGCGCTCGGCGAGGTGGTGGCCGACGCCCGGGACGTCATCGACGTCGACGAGTTGGCGACGTTCACCGACCTCAAGCCATCCGATCTCACCGGATGGCTCGCGGGGCACAAGCCCGGCCGCGGCAGGCGAAGGAAGGCCGCGACCACCGGCGCGCAAGGTGACGTACCCACCCCGTCCGGATCGAGATCAGCAGCACCCGAGCGGAGCCGCGACTCCGGCGAGGGATCGGCCGCTGGCGGAACGGACACGTCCGACCAGCCCATCGTCCGCGCGAGCTGACCCGTGCCCACCTTCATGCCACTTGCGAGCCACCCGAAGCCTTCCAGGAAAACGAGCACGTCATGGCCGCGTCACCGCAACCCTCCAGAAGCAGGCAGCACACATCGTCGCAAGGTGCTGCCGGACGGACACTCGGCGCGCTCGGCCGGCTGGTGCGCGGCGTGCCAGCGGCCACCGTGCTGGCCGCGCTGCTGGCCGGGCTGCCGTGGGCGTTGACGCACTTCGTCGGCTGGCCCCTGCCCGACCACCTGCCCTCCTGGGCCGAAGTCCAGGATGTCCTGCTCGGCCCGATGACCCCCACGTTCCTGCTGGACGTCCTCGCCTGCCTGACCTGGCTCGTGTGGGCCTTGTTCACCCTCGACGTCGCCCGGTGCGCGGCCGGGATCGCCCGCGGCACCCGGATGCCCGACCTGTCCGCGGCCGGACCGGTGCACCGCATCGCGGCCGTGCTCGTCGGCGCGGTCCTGATCTCCCTGCTCGGTCACCGCGCCGCACTGCCCGCCACAAGCCCCACAGCGGGCGGTCCCGCAGCCGAGATGGCGGCGGCTCCCGCCTGGAGCACACCCTCGGAACAGGGGGGATTCGCGGTGGCGCGACCGGCCGCCCACCGCGCGCCGGACCATCGGGGTGCGACCGTGGCGGTCGGGCAGCCCGGCCGCGCGAAATCCGCCGTGGTGCGTCCGTACGACCCCGACACCGGCGTGTACGACTCGCTGTGGCGGATGTCCGACCGCACCCTCGGCGACGGCGACCGCTGGCCGGAGATCTACGCGCTCAACAAGGGCAAACCCCAACCGGACGGCGGCACCTTCACCCGCCCCGGCCTGATCTTCCCCGGCGAGGAGATGGTCCTGCCCGACGACGCCACCGACGGCACTCCACCAGCCACCGCCCCGGTGCCATCGCCGACAACCCTGCCCCCTGCCCCCGAGCCACCGCCCGGCAGCACCACGACACCGCCTCCTCCCTCCACGACCCGACCACCCGCCACCACCGGAGCCCCACCGACCGCGCAGGCACCACCGGCGACCCCAGCGCCGCCGAGCACCGACGCGGCGGGCGAGCCGGGGATCGGCTGGGGCGAGGACCTGTTCGTCGGCCTCGGCCTGGCCGCGGCGGTCGGCACCGCCCTGGTCGCGGCCCGGCGGCGGAATCGACGCCGTTACCGGCCGGGCAGCGGCGACCGCAGCGACCTGCCCGTCGCTCCGGTGGTCTACCGGCTGAGGCTGGCGCACCTGCGCGCCGACCACGACACCACCAGCGCCGACGACGAGGTGGGGCTCGACTGGCCGACCGGACGCCCACCACGCGTACCGGCGCCGCCGCTCGTACTCGGCACCCATGCCGCCGACATCCTCGACGACCAGGCACCGGTCTTGCCGGTCGGTGTCCGCGACGGCCGCGAGATCGCCGTGGACCTGGCCTCCGCGCACGGCCTGGGCCTGCTCGGCGCGGGCGCGACCGCCGCGGTCCGTGCGCTGCTCGTGGCCATCCTGAGCACGGCCGTCAGCACCACCCGCAGGCGGGCCACGGTGATCGTGCCGGTCGAGGACCTCGCGATCCTGCTCGGCCGGCGCGTGGCGCAGGCACCGCTGCCGGCGGGCATGCGGGTCGTGGCCGACCTCGACGCCGCGCTGGACATGCTGGAATCCGAGACCCTGGTGCGCGTCGGACAACGTCCGCCCCCCGGCCATCCTTGGGGACCTGTCGTGTTGGCGGCCCGTGCACCCGGCCGCCAGGCCCGCAGGCTGCAGGCGGTCGTGGACAACGGCTCGACCGTCGGCGTGACCGGGCTGCTGCTGGGCCAGTGGAGCGCCGGGGTGACCGCCTACGTCCGCGACGACGGCACCGTCTCCGCCACCAGCCCCGGCCTCGGCGAGCCGCTGCGGGGCGCGCGTGTGTTCCGGCTGGGCGACGATCACCTCGCAGACCTGCTGGACCTCCTGCGTCACGCCGACCCCGGCGACGAGCCCGAGTGCACCGACACCGCCGGCGACGAACCGGATCCGGCTGTCGTGCCGCGTCCTCACGTCGTCGTGGCCGATTCCGCTGCCGTCACCGTCGAGCCCTCGGACACCGTGGTCGACCTCGGCGCGCGCACCGCCGATCGCGGACACGCGGTCACCGAGGACACACTCGCCGAGGCCACGACCCAGGCACCGGCCACCGCCGGAGACCTGGAACTGCTGGCAGTGAGCGGGGACCAAGACCGGCCCGGTGCCGGTGAGTACGAGATCCCCAGGCCGGACACCGAGCCCGGTTTCGGGCGGCATCCCGTCCGGCCTGTCCGACCCGACGTCGCCGACCCGGCGACCCGGAATGCCGGTGGAGGCCACCGGCACGACCGGCCGGCGGGGAGCCGGTTCCAAGGCCCCGCCGGGCCGCACGAGCGGTGGTCCGCGCCGTTGCGAGTCAGCGTGCTCGGGCCGGACAGGGTGTGGTGGCGTCCCCCTCCGGCGACACCCGGCGGCGAGGCCGCCGAACGTGAGATCACCTCGGCATTCCAGCCGCGGCTGCGCGAACTGCTGGTCTTCCTGGCGCTGCACCCCGACGGCGCCAGCCGGGAGACGCTCATCGCCGCCCTGTGGGCCACGAGCCCGCCGGAGCGGACCACCAACGCGATGAACACCGCGCTCTCGCGTCTGCGCCGCGCTCTGGCCGCCGCAACCGGCAACGCGTTGTCCGACCTCGTGGTGGTCGGTGACGGCCGCTACCGGCTGGACGCCGCCCTGGTGGAGGTCGACTACCACCACTTCGCCGCCGCCGTGACCGCCCGCCGCTCCGCTGTCACCGACGCCGACCGGGTCGAGGCGTACCGGCGGATCGTCGACAGCTACACCGGCCCCCTGGCCGACGGACTGAGCACCGACTGGATCGAGACCGCACGCGAGGCCATCCGCCGCGACGCCATCGACGCCGTCGCCGCCCTGGCCCGCGCCCTGGTCGAGGACGACCCACAACAGACGCTGGACCTGCTCGAGATCGCGCGCGCGTTCGACCCGCACAACGAACTGATCTACCGCGACATCATGCGCCTGCAGGAACGCCTCGGACAGCTCGACGCCATCCCACGCACCCTGACCCTGCTGACCGCACGGCTCGCCGAGATCGACGACCGGCCCACGCCCCAGGCCGTCGACCTGGCCGACCGGCTACGTCGCCGCCACGACGCCCCCGGCGAACCGAAACGGACGGACCGCGGAAACAGCCGGGCCGGATGAACCCCGCAGCCACCCCCGCGCGCCGCGTCGGGCCACCCGACTCCGCCACCGGCACCAGGCCGACATCCGGGGGAGTGGAACCGGCCGTCACCGGCCGGAGGGCCGAGGACCACGACATCCTCGGCAGTGGCCGCCTCCGCACCGTCGGGACGGCCGTGCTCGTGGGTCTGCGAGAGCAATCCCGGACGGTCACAAGTCCACTCACTCGAGGACTCTGCCGGCGTCGACGAAGTTTCATTCCAAGTATTTTGGAGGCGAGGGTTCTGATCAGGCGTATTTTCCGCTGTGCGCACGAGGATGCTATCGTGCGGTACGGCCTGTTTGTGCCCCCTGATTATCGCGGATGGAATACGAGTCGATTGTGGAAAGAGTCTTCGTCCGCTGCGGCGTATCATTCCGGAGTGCCGGGGCGATGGACACTCGCCGGCCTTCGAGAAGGTCCTCCGGTTCGGGCGGTCCACCGCAGATCCTGTCGTTCCGGTCCGTCGCCGCGTCCCCCGTGTGCACGGACCGGGTCCCGCCGCACGCCCGCTTGTCACGCACTGCGGCAGCCCTGTTTTCCGAGGCCGGCGTCGCGGGGAACACTCGTGCTCGGCGCGAGCACTTCGTCGAGCCTGTCCGCCTCCGGCTGCGGAGTCGCGCTTCACGCGCCGCGCCGAACGTCCGAACTCGCCGATCGCGTACCTGCTCGCCCCACCGTCGGCGAGGAGTCACTGTGGGTAGCCGATATGGAGATCGACACTGCGTACGGTCACTTCCGTCGGGGGTGCACACGGGGGATCACATGGGGGATCAGGTTGGGGATCCTGTTAGAACGCCACCCCCTCCGATCGGCGACGATGCCGGTCAGGTGGCCTACAGGGGAATCAGCTGGTATCCCAGACTCGCTTGGCCACAAGCCGGTGGACACATCGGGGCGGGCGTGGCCGGTCGTCGTCCCGCGCGTGCGTGCGGCCCCGCCTACTGTTCTGCGGTCCCGTCGCCATTCCGGCCGGCCCGACTCCTTCGTCGGCTGGTTCTTCCCTCCTGAGCTCCCCGTGTCCCGGCGTCCGGCTCGTCCGCCTCCGGCGGCCCGCCGACCTGCGCGAACATTTCCGGATTCCGGTCGAATTCAATAGGGCGGCACGGTTTCTCATTTCGGTGGTGTTTTCCGTAGCCGGCCGTAAAGAGTCTTGTAAATAAGCTGCCGGATCTATTGCGGACCGCGCGCCGCCGAGTCATAATTGAATTGCAGCTAGGGGGACGGAAATCAAACCGAATGCCACGGCCGGCGCGAGCCATGTCGAAAAAGGGAGCCGATCATGTGTTATGCCGACACCGCCGCGAATGACGACGGAACCGTCACCGCGTTCTGCTACTGCGGTTGGTCGACGGTCCGCGCCACGCCGGAAGCGGCGGACGACGCCGCCGTATGCCACCGGGCGGACATCGACGACGTCGAGTCGCTGCCCGCCGACTGACCCGCCGCCCGCACACCGGAAAGGAACGCCCGATGACCGCGCCCACCCCACACCCGGAAGCGTCCGACCTGCGCGCCCTGTTGCACGGTCGCGGCTTCGTCGCCAGTCCGAGCGGGCGCGTGCACCGCCACGCCGCGACCGGTGCCCGTGTCGTGATCGACCGTGCCGACCCGATCGACCTCACCGTCCACGCGTACTGCGGGGCATGGCGCGCACGACTGACCGGGGCGCCGTTCCCGGTGATCGCCGCGACCGTAGACGCCGCCCTCGTCCGGAAGGACCGCTCGCAATGACCGCCACGCCCACCCCGCCCGCCCCGGCACCGACCAGCCCGGCGGGCACGCCGAAACGTCTCGGCAGCGGTGAACTGCGCGCGATGGTCGCCAAGATCCTCGCCGACAACGCGGGCACCGGACTCACCCCGCGCACCATCGCGCACACCCTCAACCGGTCGTCCGGGGCGGTCGGCAACGCGTGCAAGGCGTTGGCGGACCGGGGGGAGGCCGAGGTCGCTTCCAGGTTCCCGCTGGCCTACCGGGCGACCGCGACCACGGCGTCCGCCGCCGCGCCCACGATCACCCCCGCCCCACCGCGCACGCCCCGCCCGAAGACCCCGAAACCCACGACCAGCGCACCGACCGCCGCGCGCGCGACCACGCCCGCCCCGTCGGGTGCGGGCGGGTCCGCCGCCGGGGCGGGCGTGGTCACCGGTCCGGTGAAACGCCCCAACGGGATGGACTACCACCCCCGGCTGCTGTCCGGGATTCCGGACGTGACCGCGTTGCGGCGGTTGCGTGACGCCGGGGTCGCCGCGCTGTTGTACGGACCGCCCGGCACGGGCAAGACGTCGGTGGTGGAGGCGGCGTTCCCGGACTGCATCACGGTCCAGGGCGACGGGGACACCGTGGTCGCAGACTTCGTGGGCGACTACACCAAAACCCCGGACGGCGAGTTCGTGTTCGTGCACGGTCCGCTGGTCCGCGCCATGCGGGACGGGGTGCCGTTGTTCGTCGACGACGCGACGCTGATCCCGCCGACCGTGCTCGCCGTGGTCTACCCCGCGATGGACGGACGCCGCCAGATCGTGATCAAGGCCAACGGCGGCGAGGTCGTGGACGCCGCGCCGGGGTTCTACGTGGTCGCCGGACACAACCCCGGCGTGCACGGGGCGGTGCTCACCGACGCCCTCTCCTCCCGGTTCTCCGTGCAGGTCCGGGTGTCGTCCGACTACGACCTCGCCGACCAGTTGGGCGTGGATCGCAAGGCGGTGCGCGTGGCACGCAACCTTGCCACCCGGCAGGAACGGGGCGAGGTCGGGTGGGCACCGCAACTGCGCGAGTTGTTGGCGTTCAAGAAGATCGCCTCCGTGCTGGGCACCGACGCCGCCGCCGGGAACCTCGTGGGCATCGCGCCGGAAGAGGACCGCGCGATCGTCGCCGCCGTGGTGCGCGACGCGTTCGGGCGCACCGTCGCTCCGCTCGCCCTCGGCGCGCGCATCACGCCGAAACCCTGACCTCCCGACCCACCACCGAACCGCGACCGTCCCGAAAGGACCCGTAACCGTGAGCACCCACTTCACCGCCGACCCGACCGCCACCGGTACCGCCGTGTTCCCCGCCCGCCCCGAGTGGCTCGCGCTGTCCGCCGCCTTCGCCGACGAGGTCCCGATCATCGCCGACCGCGACGACCTCCTGGTCACCGTCGCACCCGGCGCGGGCGGGGGTGCCCCGGCGTGTTTCTACCCCGCCCGCGCGCTGATCGAGGTCGACGGCGACCACCTCGGGGTCGACCCCGCCACCGTGGACCCCGCCAACCTGTCCGACCGCCCCCGCTACGCCCCGGCATGGGGTGCGCTGACCCACGAATGCGGGCACGCCAAACACACCGTCTGGGCACCCCCGGACGACGCCCCGCCCGGCGTGGTCGCCGCCGCCATGCTGCTGGAAGAGCCCCGCATGGAAGCCGCACAGATCCGCCGCCGCCCCGACGACCGGCACTGGCTGCGGGCGTGCGTGAAAGGCATCGTCGCCGCCGACCTGCACCTGTTCGCCGACCCCGCCACCGCCCCGCAGATGACCCCCGCGCACGCCGCGCACACCGCCGCGCTGTTGCTGGGACGGGCGGACGGCGGGGTGCTCACCCGCGCCGAGGTCGCCCCGGTCGCCCGTGTCGTCGCCGACGTGCTCGGTGCGGACGTGGTGGACAGGTTGCGGGCGGTGTGGCGCACGGCGTTGCGCACCGCCGACGACGACGGCGAGACCATGCTCGCCCTCGGGCGGCAATGGTGCGAGATCCTCGGCACCGACTTCGACACCCCCGCCGACCCGGACCCCGGCGCGGCACCCGACCCGTCCGGCACCCCCGACCCGTCCGGCGGCACCCCCGGCACCGGTAGCCCCGACACCCCCGCCCCCGACCCGTCGCCGTTGGCGGACGCGATCGCCGCCGTGCTCGACAAGGTGGCGGCGAAGGTGGCGCGGGAGAAGGCACCCGAGGACCCCGTCGCCGTCGCCGCCGCCGCGAAGGCGGACGCCGACGCCGCCGAGCAGGAGGCACAGAAGGCGGCGCGGCGGGTGTTCGCCGCCGGCGGTCCGCGCACCGGTCGCACCCGGCTGGCGGGCACCCGCCCGCCCACGCCGGAGGAGCGCACCGCCGCACGGGTGTTGGCGCGGGCGTTGGACACCGCCGGGGTCCGTGAACGGGTCGCGGTGAAGTCCACCTCGGAGGTTCCGCCGGGGCGGTTGCGGATGCGCGGGGTGCGTGCCGCCGAAGCCCAACGTGCCGCCGGGGCGGTCGTGACCGCGCACCCGTTCACCCGCACCACCCGCACCCCGGTCACCGTCCCGCCGTTGCGGGTCGGGGTGGCGTGCGACGTGTCCGGGTCGATGCGATGGGCGTGCGCGCACGTGGCCTCGGCGGCGTGGATCCTGGCCGACGCCGCCCGCCACACCAGGGTGCCCACCAAGACCGCGAGCGTGATCTTCGGCAACCACGTGCGCCCGCTGACCCACCCCTCCCGCCCGCCCGCCGAGGTCACCGAGTTCGAGTCCAACGACGGCTGGGAGGACATCCCGGTCGCCCTGGACGCCCTCGACGGTGCCCTCGGGCTGTCCCGCCCCGGCGCGGCGCGACTGCTGGTCATCGTGTCCGACGGCGACTACCGCCACCAGCCCCGCATCGACGGGCAGCGCAAACTCGACCGGTTGCGCGCCTCCGGCTGCGCCGTGCTGTGGCTGACCACCGGCACCCACGACACCCCGCTCGACGGGTCCACCGTGCACGTGCTGACCGACCCCACCACCACCGCCCGCGCCATCGGGCACGCCGCCACCGCCGCCCTGCGCGCGACCGCCCGCTAGCCACACCGGTCCGGGGCGGGACACCCCGCCCCGGACCACCCACCCCACACCAACCCACGACCAACGAGGTGACCGCCATGGCCTACAAACACCCCCGGACCGTGGGCGACCTGATCGCCGCCCTGTCCGGCTACGACCCCGCCACCCCGCTGCGGATCGCCGCCCGACCCGACGAGCCGATGGAGCACCTTCTCGCGCGGGTCGTGTGCACCCCCGACGACGCCGCATCGTGGGGTGTCCGCCCCACCGACCCGCCCGTGGTGTGGCTCGGCACCGGTGAGCAGGTCGACTGCCTGCCCGCCATCGCCGCCGACGCCCTCGGGTGGTCGGCATGACCACCACCCCCACCGTGCCCGCGGAGCCGCCCTCGGCCCGCGAGGACAAACCCCGACGCATCCTCGCCAGAGTCCTCGCCCACACCGCCGGACTGCCCGCCGAATGGGGAGTCGCCACCCCGCTCGCCCCCACCCGGCACCTGGTCCTGGTCGACGGCGAGGGACGACCGGTGGCCGGCATCGCGCGGGAACGCGGTCCGGCATGGGACTACGTCGTCTTCCCCGTCCGCCCCGACGGCCTCGCCCCGCTCTCGATCCCCTCGGAAGCCGGCGACTGGATGACGGTGCCGTACCGGACACCGCCGGCCGAGGCGGCGCGGACCATCGCCGCAAAGCTGCCGCGATACCGCGCGCTTCAGGCCACGGTGCTCGCGCTCGCGCGCGAGCGCGACCACCGCCGAGCCGAGGCCGTGGCAGCCGTCACCGCGGCGGCCCGACGACTCGGCGAGCCCGACCCCCTCGTCCGCGCCCACTCCGACAGCGCGCAGTGGGAACCGCTGGCCTACTGGCAGGGCACCACCACGGCCGTGCGGGCGCTGCGCGACGGACGGATCTCCATCGAAATCACGGCGGCGGCGACAGCCGACGACCTCGACACCGCCCTCGCGGAACTGGCCTCCGCGATAGGCGCGATCGCCCCCACACTCCACACCGCACTGCCCACCGCCGCAGGACAGCACCCCGCCGACCCGAACGACACCCGACACGACACCGAAGGAGAAGGCCGATGACCGCCACCCCCGATCCGCCCGAGGCCGAAGTCGTCGCACGCAGCTCCACCGAGAACGGCTGCACGGTGACCTCGATCACCTACGACCCCGCCGACGCACAACAGGTCTTGTACGGCACCGTCATCCGCGACGGCGTGCTCGTCGGCAGCTACTACTGCGCCGACCGCATCCGCCAGCAGGACTGGCGGATCGTCACCGCCGACGGTCACGAGCTCGCCGTCGACGGCACTCCCGTCCGCCCGTCGGACGAAGGCTCCGCCGTCATCGTGCTGACCACCATCCTCACCGCCCCCGCCCACGAGATCGACCGGCTCCTGCGCGACGCGACCCGCCCACCCCGCTGACCCCCCGGACCCGACGCCGCTCCGGAATGGACACACGACGCGGATCCCCTGCCGAGAACCCCCGCGAAGGAGAAGACGATGACCACCCGGCACACCCCGCCCGACACCGAGATCGTCGTGCGCCGTTTCACCGCCCACGGCTGCACGGTGACCTCGATCGTGGCCGATCCCGCCGACGCGCAACAAACCCTGTACGGCACGGTCACCCGCGACGGCGTGCTCGTCGGCAGCTACTACTGCGCCGACCGCCTCCACCAGCGGGACTGGCGGATCGTCACCGCAGTGGACTCCCGCCACCTCACCCACCACGGCCGGCTGCCCGATCTCGACCACGCCGCCGCCGTATGGCTGTTGACCCACCTCGCCACCCGCTCCGACCACACGACACCCACCACGCGCGGCACCACGCCGTACGCCACCGTGCACGACGTGGACACCACCACCGCACCCCGGCTCGCCGACCGCGCGGTGCGCGCCGCCCGCGCCCACCACGCCGCAGACCCAGACGGCTTCCACCGCCGCCACGACACCCAGGAGGCATGGAACCGGTGGGCACGCCGCGCCCGCGTCGCGCGCACGATCGCCAGCGCCCTCCACGTCCCCCTGGACGCCGTGCTGATTACCGACGACCCCCACCGCGTCTACCCCACCCGCACCGGCGACGTCCCCGCCGACCTCATCACCGTCACCGACCCCGCCACCGGCCGGACATGGCGGTTCACCCCCGACCACACCACCCCCGGACAGGCGTGGCTCCTGCTCGCCCCCTGCCCCCGCTGCTCTGCCGAGGCACCCCTGACCCGCATCGCCACCCTCGCCGACCTCGGCGACCACCTCGACCCGGACAGCCCCGCACCGCCACCCGCCCACACCCACGACTGCACCCCCACCCCGAAGACCGGACGCGCCGAGAAGACCACCGGGAAACCGACCGGCAGCGCCGCCACCACACCCACAGCGCCGAAATCGCCGGTCGACGACGACCGATCCCCGGCCGGCCGGGCGACCGACGAAGCACCGAACCCGAGTACGCGACCCGCCTCGTCCACACCGGCGGACGTGCGCCAGCGATGCCCCGACTGCGACGTGGCGGTCGGTGAAGCCCACGAATACGACGAGCACGACGGCGGCTGCGACATCGCCCGCTGCCTCGTGACCGGCTACCAACGGCTGATGTGCAACCTCGACCACGACTGCGGACGCGACGTCTGGACCGGCCGGTGGCCGGGCCACAGCGACTGCGAACGACTCGGCTGGATGATCGACCCCAGCGTCCCTGACATCGAACGCCTCTACACCCAGGCGATATGGGACAGCGAGCGCTGCCAGTGGATCGCCCGCACCTGACCCCGCCCGGCGGAAGCGGGCGCACTACCGTCACCAGCGTCTCCTGCCACAGGAGCGCCCCGGTGAGGGCTGTCGTACCGCACGCCGCCGGCGACCCACCGGCGATGTTGCCGGCGACGACTCCTCACCCCAGGCCGGCAGTGGCGTCCGCTTCGTCCCGGGTCGTCCGGGCGACGTGCCTGCGTGCACCCCGTCGATGCAGACGACGATTAGGTCCGCAGCAGGCATGGAACTGGACGGCGCTCGCGTCCCTGCTCGCGTCCCTGCTCGCGGCTGTGGCGGCCGGGGCCGGAGTGGTCTTCACCGGCCTGTCGCTGCAGGCCACCCGGGCGCAGAACGCGGTGACCGAGCAGGGGCAGCTCACCGACCGATTCACCAAGGCCGTCGACCAGTTCGACCGCACCGGGGCCGACCACCTCCGGGCCCGTCTGGGCGGGATCTACGCGTTGGAACGTCTCGCCCGAGACTTGCCCCGTGGCCAGCCCGCCGTCGTCGAGGCCCTGTCGGCGTTTATCCGCAGCGCCGCGCTGCGGCCCTACGGTCCCGGCAGCATCACCAACGGACCATGCCCGGAAAGCCCCCGTCGACGCCCAGGCCGCTCTGACCGTCCTCGGTCGACGGACACCACCTACGACCGGGGTACCCGTATCGACCTAGCCAGGACATGCCTCGCCCGAGCCGACCTCGCTCACGCGAACCTGACCGTCGACAGGCACGCGCCGAAGCGCGAGGACCTTGCGAGCCCACTACGGTCGAGCGCTGAACCGGAGACCCGGGTCCTACCGCAGTCTTCGCAGCCAGACCCGACAGCGTGCTTCCTACTTCGGAACCACAAGTGTGACGCGACACGCCGACAGGTTCCGAACCGGTTCTCGGCGTGTCGTCCCGAAGGGCGAGATAGTGCTTCCTCAGCGCTGGCCATGACCCCAGGTTTAGGCTGGTGAGGCAGGGCAGCGCCAGCCCTTCGGGGCTGGCGAGGATCGCAACTCCGACGCGGCGGCCGGGTCGTGCAGCTCGTAGCGCAGCGCCAGCCCTTCGGGGCTGGCGAGGATCGCAACACCTTCGTGGACGCGGTCGGGATGCCGGTCATCTCGCAGCGCCAGCCCTTCGGGGCTGGCGAGGATCGCAACGCCCGCGCCGGGCTGTCAGAGAATCGGCGGCAAGCAGCGCCAGCCCTTCGGGGCTGGCGAGGATCGCAACCTGGACTCGCTGCAGAGCATGGATGACGGGCTCGGAGCAGCGCCAGCCCTTCGGTCTGGCGAGGATCGCAACACCAGTCCCTGTTCGCGCGAAGGGACGCACAGCGTCAGCCCTTTGGGGCTGGCGAAGGATCGCTACGGTTACCTCCACAGCCTCCCGCCTCTCGCCGACCTACAGCGCGCACGAGTACGTCGAAGACGACGTCGCACGTTGCCTCGCCGCCAGCCATCAGCGGCTGATGTGCACCCTCGTCCACGACTGCGGACGGGACACTTGGACCGGCCGGTGGCCCGGCGACTCCGACTGCGAACTGCTCGGCCGGATGATCGAACCCGGCCTGCCCGACCTCCGCCGCCTCTATACCGAAGTTGTATGGGATCCAGAGAACTGCCTCTGGGGCGCGCACACCTGAACCCGGCCTGCCGACGAGCGGCCGACCCTGCGCAATCACCAGCGACCTCTGCCACGAGGCCGCTGGTGGTGTGCTCGTGCCCGCTTGATCCATTCCCGAGACCGGAAACCTCACGCCCCGCCGCAGGATCTGGAGTTGTGTCCTGTTCGCTTCACGGCTGTCCCTCGACAGTGTCCGGGACTGGCCGCAGCGCGGGCGAGGCGGCCGGGTGTAGAACGCCGATCCGAGGTACGACCCGGCCGGGTTTCCCTGTAGAAATCCGGGCTTTGTCCTGTTCCGGGCCGACCGGCCACCTCGCCGGCGCGGTACCCGCGCCTCTGGGAGGCTGCTTCACGAGTCCGCGATCGGGGGTGGGATGGCATCGCTGGGAGAGGTGGCGGCGGTCGTGGCTGCGGCCTGTGACAAGGCATCGCAGTCGAAGGACGCGTTGGATTCGGCCGAACAGAATGTCCAGGACGCCTTGGTGCTGTTCGTGCACGCCACGGAGGGAGACGGGACCGGCGAAGCGGAAGTCGTCTCGGAAAACCTGCGGGAGGTGTTGAAGGGGTGCAAAGACCTTTGGCAGGCTCTGAATGCCGGGATGCGGCACGCCCAGGCCGTGCTGGACTCCCTTGTCGGCATCGGTTCCGGCCGGTCGGCCACCGCCGCCCAGACCCCGGTGCGACAACCGACCCGAGTGCGCGATGCGCTGGCCGCGCTGCCGGTGCGCAGCAGGACCAACCGCAGGACCGACGGCATGGTGCTGGGCCGGGGTGGTGCGCACGACCGGCGCACCGTGAGCGGTCGGGACGAGGACTTCGGACAGGCCGCCGACACCCTGCGCGGCCTGGGGCTGGCTCCGGCGCGGGGCGACCTGTGGGCGGCGGAGCATGTCGAGGTCAAGGCGGCCGTCCACCTCCGCCGACACGGGGCCGACGTCGAGACCCTCGTGGTGAACAATCAGCCTTGCGACACCGGTCCGTGGTCGTGTGACACCCTGTTACCGCAGGTCCTGCGACCGGGCCAACGGCTGATCGTGCACTGGCCCGGCGGGACGAAGCACTACCGAGGAAAGGCGCCGTAGCCGATGCCCGTGGTCCTGACCGTCGCCTACCGGCACGGGCGGCAGCCGACGATCCTGCGCGACCGCGCCGACATCGCCGCGTTCGTCGACGAACTCCTGGCCGCCGGGTGGGAGTACACCTCGGCCACCGTCTACGCCGTCGAGGAGGACACCGATGGGCAACCCGATCATGAGCTGGTCGTGGGCGCCGACGCGGAGACCGGCCTGGGCGCGGTCCGCTATGCCGGAGAAGTCGAAGACGACCCCGACTGCGGTGAGTGGTTCAGTCGCGGTGACCGGACAAACCCGGACGGCGTCGAGTTTTCCTACTTCGGCACCGGCCACATCTGGCCCGCCGACTCCGAGGTGTCCCTGGACGTCGTCCGCGACGCCCTGGCGGAGCTGCTGGACACCCACGGCCGCCGGCCGGCCTGCGTCGCCTGGCAACGCGTCGACTGACCCGCGCCCGCATGGGCGGTACGACCGCACCTGATGGCCGTCCTGGGATCGATAGTGGCGCCGGCTTGCGTATTCGGGTCGGCCGCGCGGTCTTGATTCACCCGAGCATCTCAGTGGGGCGCGCACCATCGCGCCGCCACCGAGGTGCGTCGACAGCCGAACGTTCCGACTGCCGACGCGAAGGCATCGCAACGAATCGCCGGTCAACCACCGTCGACGGGCATCCGTGGTCCGTTCCTCGGATGACGTGAGCGCAGGGGAAGCGGGTGTGCCCTCACGGGGGACCGTGAGGGCACACCCACGCAGCCATCCCTGTACACGGTGGCGCTACGCGCTTGTGCCGGCTTCCGCATCGGCAGCGGCCAGGGAGTACTTCTTCGGCTTGTCGCTGGTGCGCACGGCGTAGCCGCTTGCGACCAACTTCTCCAGCGCGTTGTGAACGGCACCCGAGGACCGATCCAGCGCCTTGCCGATCGCGTTCGGGCTGAAGTCCTGACCTGAGTTCTCCCGAAGGTAGTCCTCGATCATCCCGCGCAACGCCCCCGATGCCAACCGCTCGCTTTTCGGCTTCGTCTCCCCGTCCACCTGCTCCTCATGCGCCCCACCTGACTCGTCGTCCGTGGGCTGCTCGTCGGTCGGCTGGTCGTCCGTGGGCTCTTCGGCGGTCGTGATCGACCAGCGGTCGGCGGGGCGTGATCCCCCGTCAGCAATTCCGGGGGCGCGGGTGACGAGATTGTCGCGTTCCCAGCGGGTGAGGATCTTCGGCGCGGTGGACTTGCCGATCCCAGCGGCGACCGCCAGCGCGGCAGCTGTGCTGCCGGGATTGTCTTGCAGTGCCTGCCACAGTTTCTCCTCCGTGTCGGTGCGCGGCTTCGCAGGGTCGGGGACAGCTCGCAGCGTCGAGTCGGTGTTAATGGACATGGCTACCTCGCAGGAGGTGATGTGAGGGTGGGTGGTCATGCCCCGGCCGGAGCGGGTGCGGCCCCCGGTGCGCATCCGGTGGTTTCGGGCCGCATGACTATGGACGCTTCCTTGCTGCCATGAAGTCAAGCGGAACGGCCGAACAAGATCGTCTGTCTCTTGTGGACGGTTTGTAATTACAGGCGATAGTTGTCACTTGCAGACGGTAGTTGTCACCAAGATCCGCTTTTCCGCCCTGTCGGCGCTGTTTCGCGTGCGACACCACCTCTCCAACGCCGGCCTGCATGGTGCGTGACCGTCTTCATACGGCTGGTGCCCGGCCCGTTCGCCACCGCCGCCTGCGGCCGGGTCGACCTGCCACGACGAGGTTTTCTATGTCGGTATCACCGCTGCTGGGGAATTCGCCGGCTCCGACCAGGCCGTTGTGCGCGAGTTGGCCGTCGTCGCGGAGCCGCTCGACGGACTGGGTGTCCTCGGTGCCGGTGGAGCCGAGACCGGCAACAGTCACGCCTCACGTGCTCTGGAACGTCGGTGTTCGGCCACGTGCCCGCATTCCTGCGGTGTACTGGCGAGCTGTGGGCCTGAAGGTGTGCGTGGCGCTGATCGAGCTGGTGGAACCGGGATGAGGTGGGCGTGGCGGACGCGGCAGCCGGTGGTGACGCCGCCGGTGGCGAGGTATCCGCCGGGACCGGTCAGCACGCGGTCGTGGCAGATTCGGGGATGGTGGTGCAGGCCGGTCGTGACGCGACGGTCACGGTCCAGCAGCCGGTGCGGCGGGTGGTGCCGCGGCAGTTGCCCGCCGCGCCGGCCTTGTTCGCCGGGCGGGGCGCGGAGTTGGCCCGCCTGGACCGCGTGTTGACCGCCACCACGGCACCCGCCGACCTGGGGGCGGCGGTGCTGGTCTCGGCGATCGGCGGTGCCGGGGGCATCGGTAAGACCTGGCTCGCCCTGGCATGGGCGCACCGCCGGCTGGAGCGGTTCCCCGACGGACAACTGTTCGTCGACCTGCGCGGGTTCAGCCCCACCGGCGAGCCGGTGCAGCCGGCGGTGGCGGTACGCGGGTTCCTCGACGCCCTGGGCGCCGACCCGAACCGCCTCCCCACCGACCTCGACGCCCAGGCCGCGCTCTACCGCAGCCTGGTGGCCGGGCGACGGATGCTCATCGTGCTGGACAACGCCGCCACCAGTGAGCAGGTCGTGCCGCTGCTGCCCGGCTCGCCGTCCTGCACGGTGCTGGTCACCGGCCGTCACCTGCTGGCGTCGTTGATCGACCGGCACGGCGCCCGCCACCTGCCGCTGGACGTCCTAACCCACGAGGAGGCGCGCGGCCTGCTGGCAGCCCGTCTGGGCGCGGACCGTGTCACCGCCGAGCCCAGGGCGGTGGAGGAGCTGATCGGGCTGTGCGGGGGCCACCCGCTGGCTTTGACGATCACCGCCCGCACCGCCGACACCCGCCCCGAGGTTGCGTTGGCCGAGGCCGCCGCCCAGCTGCGCGACCTCGGCCTGGAAGCGCTCGACCACGACACCGACCCCGCCGCCAGCCTGCCCACGGTGCTGTCCTGGTCCTTGCGCCGGCTCACCGACACCCAGCGCACCGTGTTCGCGCTGCTCGGGATCGCCCCCGGTCCCGACACCACCCCGCCTGCCACCGCCGCCCTCACCGCTCTGCCCGAACGCGCCGCCCGTAAGGCGCTCAGCGCGCTGGAGAACGCCTCGCTGCTGGAACGGCGGCCGGGTGGCCGGTACGCGATGCACGACCTGGTCCGCCGCTACGCCGCGGACACCGCCCACACCACCCTGTCCGGGCACGTGCGGGAAGCTGCCCTGACTCGGGTGGGGAACTTCCACCTGCACACCGCCCACGCCGCCGACCGCCTCCTGGACCCCCACGGCCCGCTCGTGCGGCCCAAGCCGCCCGCGCCCGGCGTGCACCCGCACCCGCTGCCCGACACCGCCGCGGCGCTGGCCTGGCTGGACGCCGAGCACGCCACCCTGCTGGCCACCCAGCGCACCGCCACCACCCTCGGCCACCACCACACCGTCTGGCACCTGGCCTGGAACCTGCACACCTTCCACCTCCGGCGGGGACACCGGCACGACGCGGTCACCACGTGGCAGGCCGCACTGGACGCCGCCGACCACCTGCCCGACCCCGCCACCCGCAGCCGCACCCACCGGCACCTCGGCAACGCATACTCCCGGCTGGGCCGGCACGAGCAGGCCATCACCCACCTGGAGCAGGCCCTCGACCTGGCCCTGCGCCACCACGACCCCACCGACCAGGCCCACGCCCACCAGGCGCTCGCGCTTGCCTGGGGACGACGGGGGGACGACCGGCAGGCCCTGGAGCACGCCCACCACGCCCTCGCCCTCTATCGCGCCCTCGACCAGCCGGTGTGGGAAGCCGACGCGCTCAACGTGGTGGGCTGGTACGCCGCGCGGCTGGGCCGGTTCGACACCGCCCGCGAGCACTGCCAGGCCGCCCTCGCCCTGCACCGACACCACCACAACCCCGGCGGCGAGGCGGACACACTGGACAGCCTGGGCTATATCGCCCACCACACCGGCGACCACCATCAGGCCCTCGACCACTACCACCACGCCCTCACCCTGCACCGCGACCTCGGCAATGCCTACCTGGTCGCGGACCACCTCGACGGCGTGGGCCATCCCCACGCCGCCCTCGGCCGGCACGAGCAGGCTCGCACGGTGTGGCGGGAGGCACTGGAGATGTACCGGGACCAAGGCCGCGATGTCGACGCCGTACGCGTCCAACGCCAACTCGACGACCTCGGCAACACCCCAGACGCTAGTCCGGACGACACCCGCTGACCCGCCACGCACGGCGGCACGAGGTAAGATCTGATCTTCGCGAGCGCGGGATTGACACGTTCCGCATCGGCTTGAAACCACTGCTCACAGGATTTCGTCGACAACCCAGCGACACCACCGTTCCACGCGCTGGCCGGTAACAGGGGCCGTGGTGGTGGTCGACGATCACGGCGTCGGTAGCGCGCGGGCTGACCTCGCGCAGTCACCACTCGGTGGTCCAGGCCAAGGTCTCGGGGCCGCTCTTCCGCTGCTCCGGTCGCCGGACAGACGGCTGGATCGTGGTCGACGCAGGTGACAGCCATGACCTGTATTCAGCGACAACAAGCGCTGGCACCTCCACATCGGACCGCACGTCGTGGTGGTCCTCCGGTGACAACCACGACTCTGTAGTCACAGTTGCGGAGACGTCGGGACCGTTTCACCACGACGGTCCATCCGATCAGTTGGCCTGTCGTCCTGGTGCTCTGTCGTGGGCGGGCGTGTCTAGCGTCCTGCGTTGGGAAGCGGCGGTGGAGGAGGATGCCGGGCGGGTCGCTCCGGCGTAGTCGTCGCCGTTGTAGCGGTGGTTGTCGATCTGCACGGGTTGGCCGAAGGTCGGGGCGTTGATCATCAGTCCGCCTCCGATGTAGAGGCCGACGTGGTGGATGTTGCCGAGTGTGCCGTAGAAGACGAGGTCACCGGGCAACAGCGGCTGTCCGGTCGGGACGCGCGGGCCCGCGTCGTACTGGGTTTGCGCGGTACGCGGAAGCGTCACTCCGGCGGCGGCGTAGGCGGCCGTGGTCAGTCCGGAGCAGTCGAAGCCGGCGTGTCCGCCGTCGGGGCCGTTGCCGCCCCACACGTAGGGCAGCCCTCGTTGTCCGCAGGCGTAGTTGATCGCGGCGAGGGTGATGGCGTTGGGGGCGTGGATGGCGTTGCAGTCGCCGGTGCCGACGCCGGCTGCGGCGGCTTCGGCGTACGTGCCGGCTTGTTGGAGGACCTTGTCGACGTACCAGTCGGCGTGGTTGTAGGCGAAGATCGCCGCCCGCAGGTCGCCCCGGCGCACGCCGTTGTAGCAGAGCAGGAAGGCCGCGGCGTGGATGGCGTCGTGCGGGTTGTACCGCGAGGGTGGGCTCGCGCCGCCGGGTGGGATCTGGTGGGCGGCGATGACGCCGTTGAAAGTCGGTGTGAGGAACTGCATCGGCCCGCCGGCCCCGGCGAAGTTCTCGCCCTCGGTCACGCCGGGTTCCTTCAGACGGCCGTGATCGGTCTCGACTTTGCCGATCGCGGCGAGCACGGTCCAGTCCAGGCCGGGACAGTCCGGGGCCGCGGTGACATAGAGCAGGCAGTACTCGGGCGGAATGTCGGCGATCGGTTTCGTGCAGTCGATGCTGGTGTTCGAGGAACTGCCGAAAAGTGCGTCCACCACGGCACTCACGCTCTGGCCGATCATGACAGGGATGAGCAGCAGGATGGCCGCAGCCCCGATAGCGATCTTGGCGAGCACCTCTCACCACCTCCCCGGCCGGCCTGCCCCGCGCGGCGCCCGTGAGCTGGTCGAGGTAGGCGGCATCGGCGAGGGCGGCGGCGACATCGGCTGCGGCGAGTCCGCACCCGCCGGGGCCTCCTCGTTGGGCGTGACCGGCGGCGGCACGTGCGGCCAGGTGTCGGGCAATCCCGATAGCGGTCGCCGGGACGCTCCGGCAGTAGCGTTGAGCGGAAGCCAGACCTCGTCGGCCGGGCTCGGGTGGGCGGCCTCGGGGTTGAGCAGCTCGGCCGCCGCGGTGGCGATCGGCACCGAGCGCCGGTCGTCGAGCTCGCGCCACGCCTTCGCAAGCAGCCGGCGGGCGGTGGCCTCGCGCCGCGAGGTCGGCAGCCACACCAACAACGGGGTGGTGATACCGGTGGCTTGCGCGAGGGCGGCGTAGCCAGCCAGTTTCCCGGCCAGCTTGCTCAGCGGCTCGGTGCCGAAGTCGTACTCGAGGAACCACTCGACCTGCCGTTCACCCGACCTCCAGCGGCCGTAGCCGTCGGGTTTGATCAGGTCACCGAAGTGGCGGGCGCAGCGGGTCTCCGACCACCACGCCGCCAGTTCAACCTGCTCGCCGGGGTGGGGGTGGTGAACGCGATCGACCAGGGCGGTGAACCACTCGTTGACGCCGACGGTGTGGGCCAGGCGCAGGCTGTGGGCGACGCCGACGACCCGGTCGTGCCGGTAGCCGAGTTCCTTGGCGTCGAGGCCGTCCTCGGCGGCGAGCACGGCCGCCCCGGCCGGCGCCAGGACGTAGTGCATCGGCGCGGTACCGAGGGTCACGAAGGGCTGGAACCGGTCGACGACGCCCCACAGGTAGAGCTCGCGCAGCCTCATCCGCCCGGATCGGAAGCTGGGGAAGGCGAGCGCGGTGATCTGGTGGGCGGTGAGGACCTTGTGTTCCCAGAGCATCCGGGCGATCCACTTGTCGCGCGGGGTCAGCCGCCACGCCAGCACCGCCTGGTGCTCGGCGGTGTTCGCGGCGCGCGAGGTTGGCCGGGCCGGCTTGTGGCCGCGCAAAGCACGCTGCCGGGTGGGATTGGTGATCATGGTGGGCACCTCCGGGTGGGCAGGGCGAAACCGCCTCGGTGCGAAGCGCGCCGAGGCGTGATGGGCGGGTGAACGAGCGGAAGAGCGGGCGGTCAGCCGTTGCGGCGGGGGTCGGCGCTACGCGGGCGCGCGACGGGCTCGTTCCGGTTGGCGGGTCGGATCGGACCTGACAAGCTGCGTGGCGGCCGGGTGCCGGCGGTTGCGGGCCCGCCGGTGGCGGCCTCGGTCGCGCGAGTCCGCGCCGTGCGGCGCGCCACGCCGCGGATCTCCTGTGCCCTGCCGGGGACGGCGGGCGGGAGGGGTTGGGTGAGCATGGTGAACGGTTGGGCTTCCTCGCCGTTGAGGACGAGGCGGACGGCGGCGTGGTAGACGCCGAGGTGGGCGAGGTCGTGGTCGGACAGCCGCGGTGCGGTGTGGCGGGACAGTTCGCGGGAGTCTTCGGGGCTGGCGTTGAAGAAGATCTTCGAGCGGGCGTTGGTGGACATGCCTTCGCGCAGTTCGCGGGGGAGCTGGCCGAGGTGCTGGTGTGCCAGGGTCATCGCGACTCGAAACCCGCGGGCCTCGGCGAGCATGTCCTCGATCGGGTAGGGCAGGTTGAGGAAGTTGTGGCACTCGTCGATGACCAGGCTCGCGTCCCGGCGTTGCCGTTGCGGGGTGCGGGCCCGGCCCGTGGTGGCCTGCCACGTGCGGGCGACCACCAGCGACCCGACCAGCCGCGTGGTCTCCTCGCCCAGCGAGCCCTTCGGGATGCGCACCAGACAGATGCCGCCGTCGAGGACCTGACTCATGTCCACTGTGGAGGCACCACCCGCGATCGCGTCCCGGACAAAGGGCCGCAAAAGGAATGCACGCAGTTTGTTCATCAGCGGGCTGATGACCTGTGAGCGGGAGGAGTCGGTGAGTTCCTCGTACCAGGACCAGAACCCGCGCAGCACCGGGTCGGTGATTCCGGCGGTGACCCGGCTGCGGAACGCCTCGTCGGCCAGCAGCTTGGGCAGGTCTGCCAGGGTGGCAACGCCTTCCTGGCTGCGCAGGGTGAGGCAGGCGGCGCGCATGACGTCGTCGGTGCGTGGGCCCCAGAACGCTGAGTAGACCCGACGGAACACGCTGACGAGGTTGTCCACCGTCAAGTCGGTCTCTCCGCCGTCCAAGGGGTTGAGGCACGGCGGCCGGGACTTGCTGTCGGCGTCGAAGATCACCACCCGGTCCGCGGCGGAGCGGGGCAGTCGTGTGAGAACGTCGCTGACGAGGTCGCCCTTAGGGTCGATGAGCACGATCCCTCGGCCTGCCTCGGCATCTGCCAGAATCATGTTGCCCAACAGGGTCGATTTGCCCGAGCCGGTCGCGCCCATGACGTGCAGGTGGTGGCGGGCGTCGGGCACGCGCAGGGCGACGGGGCGCTGATGGCCGGTGTCGGTGACCCCGAGCGGCTTGGCCTCCGGGCCCGGCGTCGCGATTCCAGGCGGCGGGGCGATGGCGCGGGCTCCGGCGCGTTGGATGCCGGGGATGGCCTCGTCGGTGGGCAAGTGCGCGATCGCCGCCAACTCCGGCACCGACAACAAGTCGCCGCGCCCGAGCCGTCGGGAGTCCACCACGGTGCCGGGGTCGCGAATGCGGTTACGTGTGTAGTGGTTGTGCTCGGTGTAGGAGGCGAACGACGCCGCCAAGGCGTGAGCCCGTCCGCGGGCCACTTCCCGCGCCCGGCGGACCTCCGCCTCATCGGTGTCGGCGGGCAGCAGGGTCGCCACGGTGTAGCGCACGACCGTCTCGAACTGGCTGCCTCGTTGCTTGCCGACGATCGCGCGGTTCTGCGCCGCGTATTCCAGCGAGGTCTGCGGGTCGCTGTGCAAGGCCCCGGTCTTCGTCCACGCGGAAGCCGAACGCCGCGAGCGGCTGCCAGTGCCGGGGGTGATCGCGTCGAGCAGGCGCCCGACCAGACGAGTCGAGCCGCCGGTGTGAACCCGCCGGGCGGCGCGCCGCGCCTTCTGAATGCGGCGGCCGGTAACCGGGCGAGCCAGCACCTGCACACAGGCGAACTCCTCACGCCCGAGACCGACCGGCGCGCCGATCAGGGCGCGGATCGGGTCGGCGTCGGCATCGCTGCGGATCGGTAGCGCCTCGGGGCGCGCCAGCCGCAACTCGCCGCCGACTACCAGCCGCCGCTGCCCCTCGTTCGGTGTCGGCAGGGCTGGCTCAGCCGGGCCGACGCGGGTGTGCGCGCCCGGCCAGGCCGCCTCTACGGCGCGTTCGACCAGGCCGGGCGGGATGAGGCCGGGTACCCACAGCCGGATAGCGACCCCGGCCTCGGAGAACACGTACTCGCACGCCACGTGCGGCTGGCCGGTGAACGCCCGCCGCCACCCAGGGCGCAGCAGCCCGACCAGGTTCGACCACAGTGCCGCCCCGCCCGCGGGATCCACTTGGGGTGGGGCGAGAACGGTGATCTGACGGGCGTCGGCGAGCAGCAGCTCGTGGCAGCGCCGGGCCCACCACCGCCGGCTGAGCACGATCCCGGTGACGAGCACCGCGAGGACCGGCGCCGCGAACGGGGCCCAGTCCAGGGCGAGGTCCCGCAGCCGGGCCAGCAACGCGAGTAGCGCGCCGCCGGGATCGCGCAGGTAGTCCTCCATCCACCCGGCGGCGACAGGGGCCGTCGAGTGTGGGCGCGCGGTAGTGAGGAGGGGTAGTTCCGGCGGCTGGTCGAGGGCAGGCGGTACCCACGTCAGTGTTCGGGGCAGCATGAACGAGTCCCTTCACGGGAGAGGTGCGTACGAGGCGTGGCGCGCGCCCGCTCGGGCGGCGTCGAGGTGGATCTGGTCGTCGTCGGAGTCGGAGCCGAACTCGTCTTCGTCGAAGCCCAGGTCGACGAACGCGGCCTCGTCGACCGGTTCGGCGGTGTCGGCGTAGGCGGCGAGTTCGGCCGGGTCGCTGGTCACCAGGTAGTGCTCCGTCGGCGAGGCGATGCTCTGAAACGCCACCCTCTGGGTACCGGCCGACAGCAAGCCCTGGCCACGGTCGGCCGACAGCAGGAACGCGCGCTCCCCGGCGGAGAGGTCGAAGATCCGGGTGATCTCGTCGATGGCCTGCGACGCCTGCCGCAGCAAAATCTGGGTGGCCGCGTTGGTCACGACGGCCTGGCCCAGGTCGCTGCCGAGGACGTCGGCGGTGTCCTGGGTCGCGACGGTCAAGCCGGCCCAGTGCTTGCGGGACGCCTTGGCCATGCGGAAGAGGAACTCGGCGCCGGACTTCTCCTTCATCAGCAACCATGCCTCGTCCACGACGACCAGGCGCGGGCGGCGGATGGCCGGGTCGGACACCCGCCGCCACACCGCGTCCAGAGTGAGCAGGGTGCCGATGCCCTTCAGCTCGTCGGGCAGGTCACGGAGGCTGAACACCACGAGGCTGCCTTCGGGGCGGACGCTGCTGGGCCCGTCGAACAGAGAAGAGAACCCGCCCTCGACGAACGGGTGCAACCTCGCCGCCAGCCCACCCGCCGCCCGGTCGCCGGCCTGCCCGGCGACCGCGAGCCGGTCGCGCAGGACCCGCAGTGTCGGGGACGGCCGGGTCCAGGTGCGGGCGTCGGCGGTGATCCCCACGCTCTGGTAGGTCGCGGCGATCGCCCGGTCCAACGCGGCCCGCTCGGCCGCCTCCGACTCGCCGCCGACGAGGACGGCGATGACGGTGTGCAGGAACAGGCTGCGTCGCACGAGCGCGTCCTTTGGCGCGGTGCGGCGGCCGTCGGCGCGGGTGTGGATCGGCAGGTCGAACGGGTTGAGGCGGACGCCTCGCGCGCCGAGGTGGACGTAGGTGCCGCCGACGGCGGCGGCCAGGCGGGCGTACTCGTCCTCGGGGTCGACGACGGCGATCTCGATGCCCCGGTACAGCGATCGCAGCAGCTCCAGTTTCACCAGGTAGGACTTGCCCGCGCCGGAGCGGCCGAGGATCACGCTGTTGTGGTTGTGCATCCCGTCGCCGAACCGGTCCCAGTGCACCAGCCCTTGGGAGCCGACGTTGTAGCCGTAGAGCACCCCGGACGCCGCCGAGACCGAGGTGGGGTCCGGGGCGGGCAGGTCGGGGCTGGTGAACGGGAACGCCGCCGCCAACGCCGAGGTGTCGAACGTCCGGCGCATCCCGATGGGGTCCAGGCCCATCGGCAGCGTGGACACCCAGCCCTGCAAGGACCGGTAGGTGGTGTGCTTGGCGTCGAGCAACAAACTCGCGCACAGCGACCGCAGTGCGGCCACCTCGTCGGCCAGCGCCTTCTCCGAGGCGGCGTGGATGGTCAGGTACAGGCCGACCCGGAACAGCTTCCCCTCACCGCGGGCCACCCTGGAACCGAGGTCGTAGGCGTCCTCGGTGGCGGCCTCGACCTGCGGGTCGTGAAGGCGGCCGTGGTTGGCGGTGTGCCGCCGCCCGGCCTCCAGCCGCGCGAGTTGCCTGCGCAGCCGCGAGGCGGCGGTGGCGGGGTCGATCGGCTCGATGTGCACCGAGACGTCCAGCCGGCCGGGATAGGTCAACAGCGGCGACAGCCAGCCGGGGTGCACCTCGCGCGGGAAGCCGATCACGGCGAAGCTGGCGACCCACTCGCCGCCGACCTCCAGGTGCCGCGCGGCCACCGACAGGGCGTCGGGGGCGAACGCGGCAGCCGCCGACGAGGCCGCCGGGTCGCCGCTGCGGGTCTTGCGTGTGCGGGAGGCCATCAGGACCGTCCCCTCTCGTCCTCGTGGTCGTCCGGATAGTCGTCGTCCTCGTAGTCCCAGTCGTCCCCGTACTCGTCGCCGTCCGCCGACTGCCCCGACGGCGCACGGCCGGGTGCCGTGCAGCTGTGCGTGAAGTAGGAGGCGTCGTCGAGGTCGTCCTGGGTGAGGTCCGCGCCGGAGGTGGTGATGACCTCGTCCGCGCCGGCCAGGCCCGCCGAAGGCGGCAGCAGGCTGTCGGGGTTGCACGCCGCGGTCAGCACCGCCGTGGCCTGTCCCGCGTCGAGCGGGGTGACCACGATCCCGGCCGGGGACAGCAGCTCGATCGCCTCGCCCAGACGACGCACCAGCCGCGACTCGGCCGCCCGGCGGGCACCGGCGTCGACCTGTCCGCCCGGCTGTTTGCGGCGCCTACCCGCCATCGATACGAGCACCGCCAGCGGGCCGGGCCCACCCAGACCGTCGGTCGGGCTCGCGAGGCCGAGCGGCTCGCGCAGCACGAGCAGCACCTGCCGCCGCAGCAGGTCGGACTGTTGCCCGAGCTGCACCAGGTAGTCGGCGTGCTCGACAGCGGCGGCCTCCAGCGCCGGGTGCGGCAGCCCACCCGCGCGCTCGCGCAGTTCGGCGACCTGCGCGGAGAGGTCGAGGCGTTCGGTGCGCACGAGCACCTGCACCGGCGCGGTCAGCGAGTGCAGGTAGCGGCCGAAGCCCGCGACCAGGGCCTCCTGCTCGGTCGGGGTCCGCAACGCGAAGTTCACCGTCGAGGCGACCGCGACCACCGCCAGGCCGTCGGCACCGAGGTCGACCACCCCGGTCTCGGTCACGGCCTCGGCCGGCAGCCGCAGCGCCGAGGGCGACACCTGCTCGGGCTCTCCGGCCCGGCCCTTGCCGCCCTTGCGGCGCCCGGCCGTCCGGCGGGCGGTGCGGTCGGTGTCCGGGGTGAGCCACGCGGGCGCGGGGCGCACGCCCTCGGGTGCGGCGACCTGGTAGCGGGGCGCGACCCGCTGGCGGATCGCGGCGACGAGCAGCTTGTCCATCGGCACGCCGTCGCGCTTGCCCAGGGCGAGCATCGCCGAGGCGGCGCCGACCGGGACCGCCACGGCCAGGAACACCGGGATCGGCACGAACGCGCGGGTGGCCGCCCAGACCAGGTAGAGCACCGCCCCGGCGGCGGCGAGGATCGCGAGTTGGCGTGCGGTCAGCGGTCCGAGCACGCGGTCGTGCATGTCGACATCGGCCGGGATACGGACGGGAGCGGTCATGACGATCTACCTCCTGGCTCCGGACCCGGCCGCGCCGGTGGCGACGGGGGCGGCGAGCCGAAGACCTGCGTGGGCGGTGGCTTGGCGGGTTTGGGCAGGTCCAGCGGCAACCGCAACTGCCGTCCGGCGCGCGGCGCGGGACGAGGCGGCGGCGTCGGTGCCGCCGGTGGCGGAACGGGTGCGGGCTCGGGGGTTCGGCGCACGCCGTCCAGGGGCAGCGGGTACTGGCCGCTACGGGTCGCCCGGTTGCCCTTGTACGGGTCGAAGGGGAGCTCCGGTTGGACCACCCGACGCCCGCTCGGGCGGGGACTCGGCGGCGGACTTGCCGGGCGCGGCACCCGGCGCATCCCGTCCAGGGGCAGCGGGTACTGGCCGGATCGGTTCGGGCGGTTGCCCCGGTAGGGGTCGAACGGCAACTCGAGCTGCTTGCCGCCGGCCGTGCGGGTGCGACGACCGCCGGTGTCCGCCCCGGCGGGTGTGGCCGGTGGTGGCGTCGTGCGCCGGACGTCCAGGGGCAGCCGGTACTGACCGTCGCGGCCGGGCACGGGCTTGTTCTCCGGCCAGTCCTCACCCAGTGGCAGCGCCAGTTGGCGTCCCCGGGGACCGAAGGACTTCGGGGCCGGACCGGGCTTCGTCTTCGGCGCGGGCCTGCCCGTCGGGCGGGTGCGGCGCACACCGGGCAGCGGCAGGACGTACTGCCCGTTCGCGGTCGTGCCTGCGGTGGCGTAGGGGTTGGACGGACCACTGCCACCGCCGGAAGTCCCGCCGCCGTCGCCGCCCCGGCCGCCGGACGGGCGAGGCTTCGAGCCCCTGCCGCCGCCGAGCAGACCGAAGGTCTTGTAGGCGACGAACGCCCGCACCAGCGATCCGATCAGACCACGACCGCCGCCCCCGCCGCGCACCGAGGACAGCACCCAGGACGGGATCTTGAACAGGATGTACATCAGCGCGAGCGCGACCAGGAGGTTGACCAACCCGGACGTGGTCGGGCCGAAGAGGGTGAACCCGCCGGGGGCGAGGAACACCTTCATCGCGGTGATCAACGTCAGGCTCTGGCCGACCTGGATCGCCAGGCAGCCGCCGTAGGCTTTCCACCACCAGTAGGCGATGCCCTCGGTCTGCGGCAGGGCGTGGAACATCAGCGCCAAAGGGGCCCCGGCGATGAGGATGATGGTCAGCGCGACCCGCACCACGTAGGTGATGAGCAGCGCGACGAGCATCCCGGCCAGGACGATGCCCAGGAGCATGATCCAGACGCCGCCGTTGAGACTGCCCAGCACGAGGTTGCGCAGCGTCTCGCCCGCGGAGTGCGCGTCGACCCCGCCGCCCATGATCGCAGCGACGAGCGCGTTGGCGATCCGGATGCCCGTGGTCGCCACCCACAGGCTCACGGCGCCGGCCAGGAACCCGACCACCAGGCGCGGCGCCAACTCCTTGATGGAGTGTCGGGTCTGGACGGTCTGGTAGCCCATCGCGATGACTCCGGCGATGAGCACCAACAGGCCGTAGGAGACGAGCAGGATCTGCCAGGAGTTGTCCCACAGCTCGCCCACGCGCGGCAGCGAGTCCGGCATCGGCGTGGTCAACAGCGTCCTGGACAACAGGTCCAGCAGCGGGTTGAGCGCCTCGGTGACGATGCCCCGGAAGAAGGCGTCGATGGCCTCGGTGATGCAGGCGCCGATGTCGGTGATCCCGCAGTCGTCCTCGGTGTGTTCGCCCTGTCCGGGCTGTCCCGTGCCGGGGCCGGTCGGCGGCGCGGCGGCCGTGCCGGGCTGCGGGATGCAGCCCTCGCCGGTGCACGGCGGCCTGGTCGCAGTGGTCGCCTGGTCGAGGCACTCGTACTGCAGCGACCCGGGAAGACAGGTGACCGAGGTCGGCGGCCCGGTCGGGACGGGCAACGGCAGCCCGGTCATCTGCGGTGTCGTCGTCGGCGTGGGCAGCGTGCAGATCGGCAGCGGCGGGGAGCCCGGACCACAGGGGTCCGGGTCGACCGTCGGGATCGGGATCGGCGGCTGGTTGGGCTGCGCCGCGGCAGCCGGGGCCACCGGTGTACTCGAGTCCGGAGCGAACGACGCCGAGGCGAGGGTGCCGCCCGACAGGACGACCAGGCCCACCGCCGACGCCACCAGCGCCCGGCTCGGCGTGGAGCGGAGGAGTCGCCCGATCCGGCGGGGCCGCCGGGAACTCGCGGCCGGAGGCGCGAGCATCTCCCGGCGGTCCGCCGGCTCCGAACCGCGTCGCGCGGTCGGCGTCGTGTCGTGCAGCGAGCCGACGGTGGGGCCGACCGATGTGCGGCGCGGGGCAGACCTGACCGGCCTGTTCGGCAGGCGCATCGCCTCAGGCCCCCACGATGCCCTTGAGCACGGTGACGACCAGGGGCGCGAGCGCGGCCAGGGCGTAGCCGATCCCCGCCGCCTTGAACGCCTCCCTGGACTTCTCCTGCTCGCCGGGATCCCCGCCGCCGAACACCCGGCGGACGCCACCGATGGTCAGGAACACCGTCGCCAGCCCGGCGAGGATGCCCATCAGCCAGTTCCGGACATTGGTCAGGACCTCGTCGACGCTGCCCGCGATCGCGAGCACCACGGTGTCGGCGTGCGCCGTCGCGCCAGAGGCCAGCAGCGCCACCACGACCATCTCGGCGACCGGCAGCACGCGTCGACGGAGGTTCCGGCGACGGCCGCTGCACCCCTCACAGGTCGGAGGTGTGATCCTGCCGCAGGTCGACCGCCGCGGGTCCGCGCACATCGGCGCGCGGGCCCGCGAGCATGTCTCGCAGCGACCGGGGACGGGCCCGCGGTGAGCCCGGTGGCCACCGGGCCGGCGGGAGTCGTGGAAACGAACAGGGATACGGGTCAGGCGCATCGCGACACTCCCGGAGTCGTGCCCGGCAGCCGCTCGGCCGAGTGCTGTGCGGACTCGGGATGCGACGTGGGCGAAGAGGTGGTGTGCGCGGGGGTGGCTCGTCTCCTCCCGCACCCCTGAACTCCGGAAAAACGGCCCTGCGGGGACACGCGATCGCCGACTTTCCTCCCCGCGCGCGTCGCCGACGCAGTGACACTGCGCGGTAGTGTGGCGGACTCGGCGCAGTGCTCGGCGGCGGCGATGGTCGCCGCGTCGGCCACCCGGGTCGCCACATCGCCCTCGTGCGGACCGGCGTGCGAGGTGTCGGCGGTGTCGTCGAGCAGGTAGGCGACCAGGCGGCGCTCGGCGCGTTGCCGCGTCTTCTTCGCCCGTTGGTAGGAGAGGTTGCGCTCGGCCGCCGCGTCGGCCAGCGGGACGCCTTCCAGCCGGGTGGAGCCGATGAGTTCGGCCTCGGCGGCGGTGATCGCGTGCTCGGCGACGGCGCGGTCGAGGACGAAGTCCGGGTGACCCCACGGCAGCGGCATCGTCGACCGGAACCCGTTGTGTCCTGAGGGCACCGGCGCGTCCAGCGCCTCGCGCACGCACGCGTGTCCGGCGCGGTAGGCGGCCCACCGCAGACGCAACATGACCCGCGGACGACGCAGGTCGATCCCGGCCAGCTCGGCGATGAAACCGGCGAGCACCGCGGCGTGGACGTCGCTCGGGTCACCGGCGAAGCGCACCGACAAGGTGGCGGCGATGGAGGTCAGCGCGGGCAACGCAACCCCGACCGCGCCCACGGTCCAGGCGCCGCCCTCGGTGCGGGAGAGCAGCACCAGATGCGCCCACACCGCGTCGCGCAGCGTCTGCGGACAGCGGCGACGCAGCAGCCGGTCACGCAGCTCGTTGAACGGCACCCGCCGTGCCGGGAGACCGGGGAACAGCCGGCCGTCCACCGACAGCGGATGCGGGCCGGTGACCAGCCATTCGAACGCCGACCGCGCCGCGTCCAACCCATTGGAGTCGCGCTCGAAACCCGAGCGCGGGACAGGCTCTTGTGAACTCATGGAAGCCTCCCGGAGGCAAGTCGGAATCAACGACCTGTCCAGGACGCCACGGCGGGTAGTACCGACCGATAACCAGCCTGGTACCGAACTGCTACCGCAGACTTACCGGCGATCACCAACCCCGCGCAGCAGGTGCCACAAGATGCAAATCCAGCGTCCACGTGGATCATCAGGTAGAGAAATTCAAGATCGAAGTTCCAGCTTCGGCACGTCGATCCACCTGCTATCACATGCTTGCGGTACCAGTCCGGTACCAGTCTGGTCATGGCCGTGAGCGCGCCGTCGCCCACTGGTGTCCGGCGATGTCACTCACACTTTCCGGGGGATCGGAAAGAATGTTCGGCCACTTGTCGCGTGGGGTCGCAGCCTCTCTCTGCGCGGGTACGCGCGCGAACCTTTCCGGCCTGTTCGTGTGGCCGTGAATCGGGGTTGAAAAAGTTGCCGAGGGCGTGTCCCCAAAGGGGTCGTTTTCCGGAGTTCAGGGGTGTCATCAGCGCCTCGCACCCACAGGCGCATCCAGCCTGGCGAAGGGACACTCGTGACCCAGCCCGACAGCTCCGACCGCCGCTCGCCCCGACGGCGCGTCGACTCGACCCACCCGGCTCCGGCCCGCCCCGGCGGGCACCGGGGCGGCGACCGCCGACCGTGGCCGACCGCTCCGACCACCACGCATGTCAGCCCGGGCAAGCCCGCGAAGTCCACGGCCGGCACCGGCCGCTCGCGGTCACACGGGTCGGCATCGACCCCGACTCCGGCGACCGTCTGGACCGCCGGCACCGCACCGATCGACCTCGACGCCACGTGGCCCGCAGCCCTCGTCGAGCGGATCGTCACCTCGTTCAGCAAGCCCGCCGAACGAGTCGTGCTGCTGGACCGGCCGACCCCCGAGCGCACCCGTCCGGCGCTCGGCGTCGTCGGTGCCGACGGCGTCATCGACCACCCGCCCGGTACCGAGCCGGACGCCGAACTGGCCGACACCATCGCCGTCGTCGAGCGTCTCGACCGCGCCGCGCACGTCGAACGCATCCCGGTCGACCCGACCCCGACCGGCCCGGCGTCCCGACCGTTCTGGGCCGACCTCGTCCGCGGCGTGGACCCGGCGCCCACCACCGTCCCCACCGCGCCGGAGGCCACCGTCGCGGTGCCCGTCCCGGGCGAGGTGGCCAACCTCGGCGACGCTGCCGACCTGATTGTGGCGAGCCTGCCGCCGCACGTGTCCGGCAATCAGAGCGCGGACCTCGTCGCGCTCTACGCGGCACGGCGTCTCCGGGTCGGCGGCATCCTCGTCGTGCTCACGCGCTCTGACTGGAGGTCGGGCGAGTTGACCGACCCGACGGGCGCGGTGGTGACCGCCGGGCAGAACGCCGACCTGCTCTACCTCCAGCACATCGTCGCCCTGCACACGCCCGTCCGCGACGGCCGGTTCCACGTCGCCGACACGCAGTCCGACGATCACCCCGACGACAACTCCGGTGACCGCGACGTCGACGACGCCGACGCGCTAACCCGCCACCGCGCCGTCGTGCGCGGACTGCCCTCGCCGCATCGGCGCATCCACTCCGACGTCCTCGTCTTCGCCCAGCCACACGACCACCGGCCGACGCCCACGGCCTTGCCCAGTGCGCCCACGGACGCGGTCTCGCAACCCGAAGACCTCCGATGACGCCCACCCCGAACCGCACCGCCAGGAAGGCATGCCCGTGACGCACGACGCCACTCGCCGACACGCCGCCGAGCCCTCCGCGCCGACCGGCGCAGCGGTCGGCGACGAGTCGACCCAGCGCATCCCGCGCGCACTCATCGCCGCGCTCGACACCCCGCCCACCGCTGTGGACAACTCTGTGGACAACCGTGAGCAGAAGAGCGACGCGGAGACGCCCGCGGTGTCGGTGTGGACGACCGCGCAGTCCTCACCTGCCGCCCAGCGCAAGAACAGGTACACGGCCGGGTCGACCGCGCATCCGGCCAAGATGCTGCCCGAGGTCGTCCGCCACGCCGTCACCCACTACACCAGGCCCGGCGAGTTGGTGCTCGACCCGATGTGCGGCATCGGCACCACCCTCGTCGAAGCCGTCCGCCTCGGCCGCCGCGTCGTCGGTGTGGAGTACGAACCCCACTGGGTCGAGGTCGCGAACGCCAACCTCGACCTGGCGCGGGAGCAGGGTGTCGGCGGTGACGACGGCATCGACGCGCGGGTGTTCCACGGCGACGCCCGACAGCTCGTGACGCTGCTGCCGGACGAGTACGTCGGGCAGGCGGCGCTGGTGGTGACCTCCCCGCCCTACGGGCCCTCGACCCACGGGCAGGTGTCGGTCGTGCCGGGCGCGGGCGTGCAGAAGTACCACCACCTCTACGGCAACCAGTTGGACCGCGGCAACCTCGCCAATGTCGGCCATCACCGTCTGCTGGCCGGGTTCACCCGCATCCTCGCCGCCCTGCGCACGTTCCTGCGGCCGGGCGGGCACGTCGTGGTCACGATCCGGCCGTGGCGCGAGCACGCCGAGCTGATCGACCTGCCGTCGCAGATCCTCGCGTGCGGGCGCGCGGCCGGGTTGATCCCCGTCGAGCGCGACGTCGCGCTGCTGGCCCGCGCCGCCGGGACCGATCTCGTGGCGCGCGGCAGCTTCTTCCAGCGCGACTTCATCCGCAAGCAGCGCGAGCGGGGGCTGCCGCTGCACCTGATCGCGCACGAGGACGTCCTGGTCCTGCGCGCCCCGCTGCAACCGGCCCGCGCCGTGCTCGCCGCCACCGCCCGCAAGCCGACCCCCGGCCACGGCCGCGAGCGGGGGCGGGCGGCATGACCGCACCCGTCATCCCGGTCGGCTCGTTGTGCACGGGCTTCGGCGGACTCGACCTCGGCGTGCTGGCGGCCCTGGGCGGCGGGCGCATCGCCTGGTGCTGCGACGACGACCCGCACATCGCCACCCTGCTGCGCACCCGACTACCCGGCACACCCAACCTCGGCGACCTGCGGCAGGTCGACTGGGACGTCGTCGAGCCCGTCGACGTGCTCGTCGCCGGGTTCCCCTGCCAGGACATCTCCGCCGCGGGCCGCCGCGCCGGCATCGAGAAAGGACGCCGCAGTGGCCTCTGGCACGACATCGTGGGAGCCCTTCGCCGTCTACGACCCCGCCTCGTCGTCGTGGAGAACGTCGGCGCCCTGCGCTGGCGCGGCGGCGGACTCGACCGCGTACTCGGCGACCTGGCCGCCACGGGGTACGACGCGCTGTGGCGTTGCGTCCGCGCCTGCGACGTCGGAGCGCCCCACCGCCGCGAAAGGGTGTTCGTCCTGGCCTGGGAACGACACCGCGCCGCAGCTGCTGCCCACACCCCGCGCGAGCGACACCGGCACACCCGGACGCGCGGCCGGGCCGGGCTTTCGCCCGCCGCTGTCCCAACGGCTGCTGCCTTCGGCCCGGCTGCTGCCGACTCCGCGGGCCAGCGACTCGACCAGTGGCTCGCCCAACTACCGCGACAGCAGGGGCAACCACTCGCTTCCCTCGGCCGCCCACAGCCTGCTGCCCACACCCCGCACCGGCACGAAACGCACCAGCGCCCTCTACGCGAGCCGGCCGGCGGCACGGGGCGGGCCGGCCGGGGCGAGCCTGGAGCAGGCGCTCGAGTTGGCCGCCGGGGTGCTGCCGCACGAGTTCCGGACTTGGGGCGAGGTGCCCGAGGCGTGGATTTCGGCGGCTACGAACCCGCCGTCCGGCGCTGGGAGGCGATCCTCGGCCGCCCGGCGCCGGACCCGACGACCACCGGGCACCGCAACGCCACCGTCCTGAGCCCGCGGTTCGTCGAATGGATGATGGGCCTGCCGTCCGGGTGGGTCACCGACCTGCCGCTGCCCCGCACCGCGCAACTGCGTGCCCTGGGCAACGGCGTGATCCCCGCACAGGCCGCACACGCCGTCGGACTCCTGCTAGAGGACCTGCGCTCACACCTGCACGCCGAGCCCGGACGGGAGGCCACGGCGGCATGACCACGACACCCACCGCCACAACGAGCCCCGGGCCCGCGCGGCGATCGCCGTCCCCCGCCGCCGGGTCCACGCGCCAGGACACCTCCGACGTGGACATTTCGAAAGGACACCGCAGTGGCCTCCGGCACGACAGAGTGGCAGCCCTTCGCCTGCTACGACCAGCGCTCGTCGTCGTGGAGGACCGAGACCCATTCCGTCGATGCGGGCAAGAGCCCGGCCGTGTACTCGACGACCTGGCCGGCGCGGGGTATGACCCGCTCCGGCGTGGCGTCCGCACCGCCGAGGCCCGGCACTGCGCACGGGTGTCGCCGCCTTCCCCGCGACGCCGACCGGACCCCGGATCTGCTGCCGACCCCGACGGCGGTCAACCCCAACGACAGCGAGAACCCCGGGAACTGGTTGCGGCGACGCGAGCGGCACCGCGCCCGGGGGATCAACGGAAACGGGATGGGGATGCCGCTGTCGGTCGCCGTGCGACTGCTGCCCACCCCCACGGCGACCGACGCGAAGAACTGCACGCACCTTCACCACGGCGGCGGGCCGTCACTGCCCGACCAGGTACGGAGACTGCCTGCCCTCCGGGCTCCCGACATCACCACACCGGACCGCTGAACAGGACAAAGCTCCCGGCCACCGCCACCGCGGCAACCGCCCCGGTCGTCCACGCCACGGGCACTGCCGCCGACACCGCAGGCCACGGACGGCGACAAGCGCCGCCCGGCACAGCGGCTGGCGAAGGACGAACCGATGCCGCCCCCGACGGTCGTCCGACGGCCCGTCCCGACCACGGACCGGCCGGCAGAAGCCGTCCCGTGGCCACGCCGGACCCGACCGGGGACCACCGGACTTCTCCACACCGACCACCGGCCGAGCGCCGGCAAGGAGGTGCTTGAGGCATGACCGCACGACACCAGGCGGCGCCCGACCGCGGGCCCGCCCTGCGACTGCTGTCCCTGGGCGCCGGAGTGCAGAGCAGCACGGTGCTGCTGCTGGCCTGCCAAGGCGAGATACCCCGCTTCGACATGGCCCTGTTCGCCGACACCGGCTGGGAACCCCGCGCCGTCTACGCCAACCTCGAACGGCTGGCCGCCCACGCCGAGCACAACGGGATCCCGGTGCGCAGGGTCTCGGCCGGGAACATCCGCGCCGACGCCCTCGACCCGAAGCACCGCTTCGTCTCCATGCCCCTGCACACCCTCAACCCCGACGGGACCAAGGGCCTCGCGCGGAGGCAATGCACTTCCGAATACAAGATCACCCCGCTGAAGAAGGCCGCCCGCGAGCTGCTCGGCTATCCGCATCCCCGCCGGGTGCCGCGCGGGGTCTATGCCGAGCAGGCCATCGGCATCAGCACCGACGAGATCGGCCGCGCCCGCGACTCCGGGCTGCGGTTCCTGCGCAACGTCTTCCCGCTGCTCGACCTCGGCTTCGATCGGACCCGCTGCATCGCCTACCTCGCCGAGCACGGCTTCGACAAGACGGTGAAAAGCGCCTGTGTCGGGTGCCCGTTCCACGGCAACGCGGGCTGGCGCTGGGTGCGCGACCACGACCCGGACGGCTGGGCCGAGGCGGTCGAGTTCGACCACGCCATCCGCCACGGCTACCCACACGCCACCACGCAGGGGCAGCAGTTGCGCGGCCAGTACTTCCTGCACCGCTCCTGCCTCCCGCTGGACCAGGTCGACCTCGACGCGCCCCCCAAGTCCAGGAGCAGAAAGCGCCTGCGGCTGATCACCTCCGAGCCGGCAGACCCCGCAGTGGACAGCGCGGAGGAGGACGACGATCCCGATGGATGCTCGCCATGGTCGTGCCGCTCCGGCACACCGACGACCACGGACCCGCGGGAGCGTGCGGCATGAGCGCCATCACCACCACGGCCCGCCGCCCGCGACCGCCGGGCATCCCCTCCTTGGGGAGGCAACCCTCGATACGCACCGCGGCGGCGATGACCGGATATTTGCTGTCGGTCCTCGCCGCCAACCTCGCCTCGACGGCCTGGCCCGCCATGCTCGTCGCCGGGATGTCCGTGCCGGCGGGCACGCTGTTCGCCGGGATGGGCCTGACCGTCCGGGACCTGCTGCACGAGACACTCGGCACCCGCGGGGTGGCCATGGGCATCGTGACCGCAGCGGGCCTGTCCGCAGTGCTGACCACGCCACAGCTCGCCGTGGCCTGCCTCGTGGCGTTCACCGCCTCCGAGGTCCTCGACACCCTGGTGTACGCGCGGCTTCGCCGCCACACACGGTTTGGTGCCCTCGCCGTGTCCAACGCGGTCGGGCTCATGGTCGACAGCGTGCTGTTCGTACCCCTGGCCTTCGGCGGCTTCGCCGCCCTGCCCGGCCAGATCCTGGGCAAGACGCTCGCCACCGTCCTCACCCTGGCCGTCCTGCACGGCACCCGAGTGGCCCGACGGGAGGCGCGGCCATGAGGTTCTACCTGGGTACCCACCAACCCTCCTGGCTGGCCCGCGACCTCGGCGTGCCGATGCTGGTCAGCCACCGACGCCTCGCCGGTCGCCGGAGCCTGCCGCGCGCCACCCACCGGTGGGCGCTGGACTCCGGCGGCTTCACCGAACTGTCCCTGTACGGACGGTGGCGCACCGACGCCGCCACCTACGTCACCGCGGTGCGCCGCTACGCCACCGAGATCGGCAACCTCGACTGGGCCGCACCCCGAGACCGCATGACCGAAGACCACGTCCTGGCCCGCACCGGCCTGAGCCTGCGCACCCACCAACACCTCACCGTCGTGGACTACCTCCGACTGCGCGACCTGGACCCGGAGCTGCCGTTCATCCCCGTCCTTCAAGGACAGTCGATCACCGACTACCACCGATGCGCGGACATGTACGAACAACGCGGCGTCGACTTGAGCACGCTTCCGCTGGTGGGCGTGGGAAGTGTGTGCCGCCGCCAACACACCGTCGAGGTCGAACGCATCGTGCGCTCGTTGGCCGCCCGCGGCTACAAGCTGCACGCCTTCGGCGCCAAGATACTCGGCCTCGCCCGCTACGCCGACGCGCTCGCCTCCAGCGACTCCGCATCCTGGAGCCTGCACGGACGACACCTCCCGGGCTGCACACCCGGCCACCGAAGCGAATCCAACTGCCTCACCTACGCGATGGACTGGTACAGCCGACTGCGAGTCCGACTGGACACGCCACCCGGCTGCACCGCCTCCGCCGGCCGACCCACCCGCCCGGCCACACCGCGACCCCCGAACCGCCGACCCCGCGCCACAGCCCCGTCCCGCAGGTCCGCCACCAGCCCGTCGCGCCCGAGCCGATCGCATCCGCCACGGCATCACGCCACCGACACCACCACCGACCACACACCCACCACGCACGAGGGACGCCCATGAGCCCGCCACGACGCGTCGCCGGTCGACCACACCGCCCGACCCGCGAACCCGGTCGACCCGAACCGGAGGCCACCACCACTCCCGCAGCCGAGCCCGAGACGGTTCCCGACAAGGAACCCCGCGACGACCAGGAGAACGCCCACTCGCGCCTCGTGTCCGCGGACGACGACACGCACCCACTGCTCTACACACCGGACCAAGCCGCCCGGCTGCTCCAGGTCAGGCCCTCCTGGCTGCGCCGCCGCGCAGCGGCGCGCGCGATCCCCTGCCGCCTGCTCGGCAAACACCTGCGCTTCGCACACCAGGACCTCCTCGACATCGCCGCCGCCGCCCTCCGACCGCCACCCTCGACACCGGACACGTAACCCGATCCGGCGATCCGCCACCACACGCTTGATCGCCTCGACCGAACAATGCGTCCATCGACCCGTCATCCCGCACCACCGGCCCTGACAGGGGAGCAACGCCGTGGCCTACTACGAGAAATCCGGCAACAACCGCTGGAGGGTCCGCTACCCACGCGACGACGGCACCCTCGGCACCCTGTCCGGCTTCACCACCGAGGACGCCGCCAGAAACGAGGCCCGACGCCTCACCAAACAAACCCACCACACCACCCACACCGACCCCGCCCCCGCCCGGCGGCTGTTCGGCAGCTGGGTCCAACCCTGGTTCGACGCCATCGACGTCGCACCCACCACCCTGGCCCAGTACCGCAGCCTGGCCCACAACCACATCGTCCCCCGCTGGAGCACCGTCGCCTTCGACGACATCGGCAACCTCGCCGCCCACACATGGGCCGCACAACTGCACGCCGACGGCCTCGCCAGCAGCACCGTCAGGACCATCATGCGGTTGTTCACGATGATGCTCTCCGACGCCGTCGACGAGAACATCATCGCCGCCAACCCCGTCCGACCCCGACGCCGGGGACGACGATCCCGCCACCGCGCCCCCGACATCGTCTGGGCCACCCCGGAACAGGCCCTGCGCGTCGCCCTGCAAGCCGCCATGCTCGTCGGCGACTGGGCCGGAGTCCTGATCATCAGCGCCGCCTGGACCGGCGCGCGCTGGGGCGAACTCACCGGGCTGCAACGCGGCAACATCCACCTCGACGACGGCTGCTTCGTCATCGACCCCGACATCGGGGCCCTGCACGAAATCGGCGGCACGCTCCAACTCGGCCCGCCCAAAACCCAGTCCTCCGCCCGCACCGTCACCCTGCCGCCGTTCCTGATCGACCTGTGGCGACACCACCTCACCACGCACGACCACCCGCACATCTTCGTCACCGCCGAACACCAGCTGCTGCGCCGCAGCAACTTCTCCCGACGCGCCATGCGCCCCGCCGCCGACGGCAACCTCCACCGCACCGACCCCGCCATCCGGGTCCACCCCGCCAAACCACGACTCAAGTTCCACGGACTGCGCCACAGCCACAACACCTGGCTCATCGCCGACGGCATCCCCGACGTCGCCCGCGCCCGACGCCTGGGCCACAAACTCCCCGACAAGATCGAAGACGTCTACTCCCACGTCGCCCCCGAAGTCGAAGCACGCGTCCTGCGCGCACTCGAACAACGGTGGACCGACGCCCTCGCCGACGCCCGCCGGCAAGGCTCGCAGTTCACCGGCGACCGCCTCCGACGACTCGCCCTGCCCGCCGCCTGAGCAACCCCACAGGCGGGACAAGCGCCCGCCGCACCGGCTCCGGAAGGCCCGCCATGATCTGCCATACCGGCCAGGACGAGGACTCGGACTACTCACTGACGCAGGCGACACGGGCCGGGCATCCTTACGCGTTCGAGGTGCTCTACCGACGCCACCGGACTGCGGCCCACGCCCAGGCCCGCCGCCTCACACGGTCGAACTTCGACGCCGACGACCTCGTCTCCGACGCCTTCGGCCGCGTACTGTCCACTCTGCAGGAACGGGGCCCGCTGACCTACTTCCGTTCCTACCTCCTCACCACGATCCGTCATCTTGCCTACGACCAGACCCGTCGTTCCCGCCATGACACCCTCGTCGCCGAGGTCACCGACGTCACCGACCAGGCCGACCGGCGCCACCACGACGCAGGACCGGAGACCGCGGCGCTGGCCGCCGCCGAACGCGCGCAACTGGCCGCCGTCTTCGCCTCCCTTCCACCCCGATGGCGGGCAGTGCTGTGGTGGACCGAAGTCGAAGGCCGACCACCCGCCGACATCGCACCCGGCCTGCACATGACACCCAACGCCGTCTCCGCACTGGCCTACCGCGCCCGCGCAGCGCTGCGACGCGCCTACCTGCACGCCCATCCGACCATCCCGCACCCCGGCGGAAACCGGCGGACCTGACCAGCGACACCCTCCGAAACTATCTCCGCCCCGCACGACGCCACGGCGAGGCGCATCGCAACAAGGTGACATCGGACCGGATCCCGGTCCGATGACAGGCGGGGCCAGAAGGCCCTGACCGCAGCCGGGGTCGCCGACTTCTCCGACCGGGTCCACGTCGACCCTCACGGCCGGCGGCGCGGCGGCGATGGCAATCAGGACCGGTGAGGTACTGGTACCGCCGCGGCCGATCTCCACCGTGCCGCGCCTCGACCCACCGTCCGAAACGTAACGTTGTGGCGACTACTCTGCCAACGGTCCTGTGATGTAGAGCAGTCGGCCGGTGCGGTGCAGGCCGGGGTTCGCCCATTGTGCTCAGGATCCGGGGCGTCGGGGCGTGGCACGGATGCGGTTTGGGCGTGGGTGCGACATGGACGCACTGGCCGTCGGCGGTGGTGACGTCCGGGCACCGGTTCCATTTCCCGTTCCACGCCTGCCGGTAGAGCTTGCACGGCCACATCGAGCACTGCCGCGCGCTCAACGCCGCGGTGGAGGCGGGACGCCCGGTCGACGCTGGCGTCCGCTCGATCCCCGCCGACTCCCTGGGTGCCCGCCGGGTGTCCGACACGGCCCTGCAGGCCGCACTGCGCGTCCGGGCGGACTCGATCCTGGTCGACGACGCCTCCATCGCCGCTGCCCGACAAACCCTGTGGGACCCAGCGCCGCATCGCCGTGGAACACGGCGCCGCCACCGCTCTGGCCGCGCTGCTCACCGGCGCCTACTAACCTCGGGAAGGTGAGCGCGTCGTCGTCGTGCTCTGCGGTGCCAACACCGACCTCGCCGACCTGGTCAGCCGGATGTGACCGATCGGGCAGCCACCTGACCCGACCACCCTCGTCACCGTGCGCCCGGACGTCGTGGGCGGGCCTTCGAGCAGCGGAGGCACCAGGGATGCGCTCCACCCAGGGCCCTTCGCGTAAGCCGGTCCGCGTCCGGCCACCCGTCGACCGCTTGCTGCGGAGCCCGGGAATGGCCACCCGTCGGAGCTGGCGGATGCCGCTGCTGCGCACCGACGACGCCACTTCCTGGTCGGACCTGGGGCACAATTCTCGAGGCAGTCCGAGGGCAGGACGAACCTGGTCCATGTCGACAGTGTGCCTTCTGCTTCGGAACCATAAGCGTGGTGCGACACGCCGAGAGGTTCCGAAGCGCCGCTCGGCGTGTCGCTCCGAAATTCGAGATAGTGCACGCCCAGTACCGGCTATGTCGTTGTGTTTAGGCTGGTGGTGCAGGGCAGCGTCAGCCCTCCGGGGCCGGCGAGGATCGCAACTCGGTCGGGAACCAGCGCACGACCGTGCCGTCCAGCAGCAGCGTCAGCCCTCCGGGGCTGGCGAGGATCGCAACACGTAGATCACGACCGGGATGCACACGGCCAGCACGGCAGCGTCAGCCCTCTGGGGCTGGCGAGGATCGCAACCCGCACGTCACGAGGAGCACCATGAGCACGCCGAACGGCAGCGCCAGCCCTCCGGGGCTGGCGAGGATCGCAACCAGATGCAGGAGCTGCTGACCGGCGCGACGATCCGAAGCGTCAGCCCTCCGGGGCTGGCGAGGATCGCAACGACGAGCGCACCACCACCGTCACGGGCCAGGCTGGCGCAGCGCCAGCCCTCCGGGGCTGGCGAGGGTTACAACCTGCTGCAACCCATGATGAACAGTGCCGCGCGCTGGCAGCGCTGGCCCTCCGGTTCGGCGAGGACCGAAATTACGGCTACACCGGCGCGTTCGGCGGGTGGTACCAGTAGGACCGGCCTTGCGGTGCTGGCGAGGAAGGCGATTGCTGATTGGCGGTAGCGGCGGCACGGCCGGGAACAACACCGGTCTGCCGGTGGTGGAGGGCGGCTTCCGGGCGTCGCATTGCGCTGTTGCTGGTTTCGGCTGCGGCCGGCTGCATCGATCTCGTCGGCAGAGATCGTTGACACTACCGCCACGACGGCGAGGTGACCCGCGTGGGTTCCTTGACGGTGCGGTCAGACGTCGGTTGTGGCGGGCCAGATCCGGATGGTCCATTGTTCGCAGCGGCTTTCGTCACCGGTGCGTGTGGTGGTGGTGTCGGGGTGGCGGGAGGTGTGGAGGTGGTAGTGGCCGGGGTGGGGGAGGTGGATGGTGGTGTCGTCGGGGCTGCCGGTGGTGGCGGCGAGCAGTACTTGGCCCGAGTCGCTGCGGAATGTGCCGGTGGCGGTGTGGGCGGTGCCGGTGGGTGGGTTGTGGGGTGGTGCGGGGTGGAGTTCGAGGGTGATGTGTGCTTCGAGGTTGGAGCCGTCGGCGTGGAAGAGGGCGCCGCCCACTCCGCAGTGGGCGAGCCAGTCGTCGTGTCCGACGTCGTCGAGCAGACGTAGTTGTGCTTCGGGGTGGGCGAGGAGGTCGATCAGCACGAACATCGAGAATTCGATGGGCAGGTGTACCTGCCTGTTGTCGATTTCGTGTGTCGTGTCGTCCATCGCCCACCCCTTCTGTCACTGGAGCCGCTCCGGTGTGCCGACCGGTCTGTCGGCGCCGGTGTCCCGTCCGGTCAGTTGATCAGTACATGGTAGGTGTCCTCTTCGAGGATGTGGTCGGCGGCGACGAAGTTGCTCAGCAGGCTGCCGACCTTGGCGTTGTGGGCCGAGAGCAGCGGTCGGACTGCGTAGCTGCGGTTTCCGGTGGCGGTGTAGGAGCCTTGGTGGGTGGTGGCGAAGGGGAACTCGTCGCAGTCGTTGGTCCTGCCGTCGGGTCGGACCGTGTAGTTCTGCCCGTATGCGGCGACGCAGGTGGCGATCGACTTGGCGCGGTTGGCCTCGCGTGCGGGGCCGTCGTAGTAGAGCCGGGACAGGGGGTGTGCCGTGCCGTACTTGCCGGGGACGAACGTGCCGGGCGTTCCGGGCTTGGTGCTGGTGATGTTGTCGAAGGCGTCCTTGAGGAACTGGACGGATTCGGTGGTGGTGGTATCGGACAGCGAGAGTTGGAAGATCCCGGACGCCTCGTGGAAGACGCAGTCGCTGCCGCGGACGTATTGGGGGTTGACGGCCGTGCGGGCGATGTCGCACCGCAGGTGGAAGTCGGGGTAGGGGACGAAGTCGTTCCTTCGGGGGATGCCCGTCTCGAGGTAGTAGTACGGGCTGAGCTGGTAGAAGCTGCGCTTCTCGGTGGGGACGGGGTCGTTGGGCAGCGGTGCGCTCGTGCCGGCGAAGTCGACCGTGACGGTGCGGTTGCTGTCGGCCCGCCAGTCGTCGACGGTGTCGCTGAACGACACGGTGTCCGGGTTGCATTCGGGCCCGGCGGGGTTGGGGTCCCAGCAGCCCACGCTGAAGGTCACCCGTTGGCTGCCGGGGAAGTTCCCGGCCACGTCGTACCATTCGGACATGTCCAGGGTCAGTTGTGCGGAGCGCGCGTTCTTCGCCATGCTGACCAGGAAAACGGACTTGAATTGGATTCCGGCGATCGCCAGTCCGGTGCGTCTGTCGATCTGTCGGACCTGGATGATCGAGCCGTGGCAGGCGTTGAACCGGTTCTTGAACCACTGGTCGGGCGGAGGGCTGGGCGCGTTCTCGTAGAAGTTCTTGCACTCCGCCGGCTGCACCGGGTCGTCGATCGGGGAGAATTCCGCCAGTGTGTCGACGGAAGAGCCTGATTGTGTGCGGACATGATGTGCGGATACCGTGGTCTTGCCGGGGCGGGCGATCTCCGCCAACTCTGCCGGAGTGTGGTTACGCCGCTCGGGCCTCGTGCTCGGTGTCGACCGCCCGTGGATGTCCGGTCTCACCGGTGTGCCGATGGACAGCGGCTCCACCTGGGCGTTCATCGGCAGGGAAGTCAGGTTCGTCACGCTGCCGGCGTCGGTGAGGGCCGCGGCCTCACTTGTCACGCCGACGCCGGTCATCACTAATCCCGGGATTAATACCCTGCTCAGTAATCGACGCATCGACGGTCCTCTCGTCTGAATCAGCGAATTGGAGGACGTCGAGGGGCGTGCGGCGGTGAGAAACCCCCGAAATCTCTCCGTCATGCCCGATCCAAGTGGTGTCGCGGACCTGCGGGCAACGGAATTGCCGGTTGTGTGATAAACCGCACATTAGGTGTATCCCGGTGGGTGCGGTTACTCACCGCTGCATGACCGGTCGGTCAATGCGTCGGTCGAGTGTGGTTTCACGAACTCGACCTACGGTGCGTCATGACAATTGGTTGCCGCGGGAGCGCTCGGGGTACGCGCCGACAAAGCCGCCGCCAAACGGCTGACTGCCCGCCTGCGAGGTTCTCGAATCGCAGTGCCGACGGGATCGCGGAATCGTCCACCGGTGCGGACGTGATCACCGAACCGTGGCGGTCGATCGGTAGTCGGCCGACCAGGCCATCCGGGTAGAGCAGTCGGACGTCAACATTCGACTGACTGCACGCTGGGATGAGTCCGGTCCGAACATCACGGCGATGTCGGGCTGCGGAGTGCTTGGAGGTCGCGGACCGCTCGGGCGAGATGGCTGCGTCGGCGACTGGAGTCGGGCTGTCCGGGGCGGCGTGCGATGGTCAGCGCTTCCTCGGCGAGTTCGAGTGCCTCGTGGTGGTCGCCGATCTCGCGGAGTGTGAGGCCGAGTTCGTGCAGCGTGGTGAGCAGTCGGTCGTGGTGGCCGAACCGTAGAGGCGGGAATGTCCGGGCGAGCGTCAGGGCTTCGTGGCCCCGTGTTCGGGCTTCCTGCAATCGTCCGGCCGGTCGCAGGTCGCGTGCGAGGTTGACGAGGGAGTCGACCACGTGGACGTCCTTGATTCCCTTGCCGTGCCACGTCCGGGAGATTTCCAGTGCTTCCTCGTGTGCGGCCAGCGCTTCGGTGAGTCGTCCCTGCCGGCGCAGGGCGTTGCCGAGGTCGTGCAGCGAGAGCACGAGCAGGCGCCGGTGCCGTGCGCTCGCGGCGAACTGCGCACGTGCTTGCGCCACTGCTGTTACGGCGCGTGCGAGCGTCGGGTTGCGGGTGTCGTCGTGTGGGTGGTCGGGTGGGTCGACGGGCGGGAGAGGGGTGTTGTCCGGTTCGGGTTCGGGCTCGGTGACCGGGGCGACCTGGCCGGTGTCGTCGTCCGGGTGGTCGGCCTGGAAGGTGTCGCGGGAGACGGTGATGCCGATCGCTGCGTCCGTGGCGAGGTCTTTGGCGGATACGTGCACGATGCCGTTCGCGTCGATGTCGACGGTGACCTCGATCTGCGGGACGCCGCGCGGGGCGGGCGGCAGGCCGGTCAGTTCGAACATGCCGAGCCTGGTGTTGTCCCGGGTGGACTCGTGTTCGCCCTGGAACACCTGGATCTGCACGGAGGGCTGGTGGTCGTCGGCGGTGGTGAAGATCTCCGAGCGTTTGGCCGGGATCGTGGTGTTGCGCTCGACGAGTCTGGTCATCACGCCGCCCTTGGTCTCGATGCCGAGGGACAGCGGGGTGACGTCGAGCAGCAGGACGTCCTTGACCTCGCCGGTCAGCACGCCCGCCTGGAGGGCGGCGCCGACGGCGATCGCCTGGTCCGGGTCGACCCCTGTGGACGGTTCGATTCCGGTCATCTCGCGGACGAGATCGCCGACCGCGGGCATCCGGGTGGAACCCCCGACCAGGACCACCTCGTCGATGTCGGCGGCGGTGCGTTCGCAGTCGCGCAAGGTCTGCTCGACCACCGCCCGGCAGCGGTCCAGCAGGTCGGCCGTCAGGCGGTCGAACTCGGCCCGGGTGAGCAGCGCCTGCAGGTGCAGTGGTGTGCTGCCCGACGACCCGAGGTAGTGCAGGGTCACCGTGGTCTCGGCGGCGTCGGACAGTTCGACCTTGGCGCGCTCGGCTTCGTCGCGGATGCGCTGGTGGGCGTTGTGGTCGTCGGGCGGGTCCATGCCGTGCTCCTGCCGGTAGCGCTCGACGAGCCAGTCGACGACGCGCTGCCGCCAGTCCTCGCCGCCGAGACGGCTGTCGCCGGAGGTGGCCCTGACCTGGACCACGCCGTCGCCCATTTCCAGCACCGACACGTCCAGGGTGCCGCCACCGAGGTCGAACACCAGGATGGTTCCCTCGTGCTGTCTGCCCGACCCGTAGGCGAGTGCCGCGGCAGTGGGTTCGTTGATCAGGCGAAGTGCCCGGATGCCGGCCATCCGGGCCGCCTGCGCCAGCGCCTCCCGCTCGACCACGCCGTAGTAGGCGGGCACGGTGACCACCGCGGCACCCACCGGCGCGTCGACGTGCGCCTCGGCGTCGATGCGCAGCCGGTCCAGCACATGGGCCGCCACGACCTCCGCCGGGTGCCTCACGCCGTCGACCGGCACCGTCCAGTCGGTGCCCAACCGGCGCTTGACCGCGGACACGGTGCGCTCGGCCTGCCGGGACGCCAGCTGCCTGGCAACCTCGCCCACCTGCACGCCACCACCGGCGGGGAAGCCGACGACGCTGGGCGTCAACGTCGACCCGTGCGTGTTGGCCACCACCACCGGCTTGCCCGCCTCCAACACGGCGATGGTCGAGTTGGTGGTCCCGAAGTCGATGCCCACCGCGCGCGATCCCTCCGCCTGCCCCTGCGCGTGCGACGCCCGGTCGGCCCACAGTCCCGTGGTCGAGAGCGGGACGCGGCTGCCGACCTCGCGCTCCCACACCGCCTGCGCCCGCTCCGCCACCTCGGGATCGACGTCGCGGGTGAGCGGGAGCAGCGCTTCCCGCGCGGCCCCGCGAGTCCTGGGCGACGCCTCGCGCAGCAGCCGCTCCAGGGCCAGGGTGGCGCCGAAGCGCTCCCACGGGCTCCCGGTGACGACGGCCCTGTGCAGCTGCACAGGAATCAGGGGCGTGACGTGGCTGCCGAGATGAAGGGACTGGATGTTGCGCCCGAGATACAGCGAACCGCTGACGCGGTCGACGGACAACTCCGGTGTCTGCCCGGCCGCCTTGAGCGGAACCTCCCGCCGCACGTACCGGTACAGGTCCTCCACGCTGACGAAACCGTCGGAATCCAGATCGGCCATCCCGGTCCGCAACCCTTCGACGACCGTCGAGGTGAACACCGACGGCTGGCCGGGTTCGATACTCGACAACGTCGACTCGTGCGCGAACTGCAACGACGAACACGCGGTGATCACCGCTTTGCCCTGACCGTCGAAATGCTGATCGACCTCGACGCGCCGCGACGACACCCCCCGCGACCTCAACCCCTTGACGTAGCTCCCGCTGTAGCAGCAGTCCAGCATGAGCACGACGCGCCGCGACCGCGACTGCTCGATCCGCTGATTGACGAAATGGGCTGACACACCGGTCGCGGCCACATAGTCGTGCTCGGTGTCACGGGCGGCGAAGTGCAGTTCACGACTGCGCTCCTCGCGCTTGCCGTGACAGGAGAAGTGCACCAACAACAAATCGTCACGCCCGGCGGCGGCGAAGAACGACTCGATCTCGCGGCGCACCGACCGCGCGTCCTGCTCGGCGACCACCCGGACCTCGAACTCGCCGACGACACGGGACCCCAGCACACTGCCGAGCTCCCGGGCATCGGCGGCAGCACCGGGCAAGTCCGGAAACTTCTCGTCGTCGTAGACCTGGTTGGCGACGATCAACGCCTTCTTGCCACCGAGGCTCAGCGCCGCGCCTCCGTCGCCTTGACGAAGTGGTCCACCAGCCGCTCCTGCTGCTCGGCGGTGGCGTTGGTCAGCGTCATGCGGTCCTTGCCGACGGCGATCTCCACGTGGTTGACCACACTGCGGGCAAACCACCGTTGCACGCGTTCAGCCGCCATCCGGGCCACGCCCGAATCCACGATGCCCTGCAAAACGATCATGGCCGTCTCGGCCAGTTCAGCGCCACGGGTGTGCGCCGGAGCCGACTCCCCGGGAGCACGCACCCCGTCGACCTCCACCTCGCGCAGCTCCTCGATCAGGTCGTGGACCGCGTCGTCCACTTCCAGAGCGGTCAGCCCGTCCTCGACGATGCCCACGACGACGTCGGTCATCAGTGCTGCCTTCCCTCCGCTGTCATGTCGAGGTCCATCGTTCCAGCACACCGTCACGTTGCGCCACGCACCTCCGAAACCCCTCCCGCATGAACATCGTCGACACCCGGACACCGCCGACCCAGAGTCGCCGCCGACAACGACCCACCCGAATCCGGCCCCGCCACCGCTCCACATCGACCTGCCCCCACCGAACACGTCGCCTACGCCGCCGTCACCGAAGAACCTCCGACACCCGTCTCCGATCCCGACATCGTCACCGGCCTTCCATATGGGCCCGACCGCTACCACTGCTGCACACCGACCGCACTCCACCACCCGGCCACCTTTGGGGCACAGTCTGCGAGACGGCCCGAGGGCAGGGCTGACCTTGTCCATGCCGACGGCGTGCCTCCGCTTCGGAACCACAAGCGTGACGCGACACCCGCCGACAGGTTCCCTACCGCAGCCCGGCGTGTCGTCCCGAGGAACGGGATGGTGCACACCCAGTGCTGGCATGACGCAAGGTTTAGGCTGGTGAGGCAGGGCAGCGCCAGCCCTCCGGGACTGGCGAGGATCGCAATGACCAGCCCACGCCCTACTGGCCGGTCACCCCCACGCAGCGCCAACTCTCCGGAACTGGCGAGGATCGCAACGTTGAACGGCAGCGGCATGAGTCGTATGAGGGTCGGCTCGGGAGCGGTGTCGACTGCCTGGGACTTGTCTGATCCGTGGCGCGCGTTCCGTAGTGGGGGGTGCTTTCTGGGTAGGCGGATTGCAGTCGGATTCGGTTGGTGGTCTTGGGCTGTATACGACCGGTTCGGGGCGTTGGGTTGAGTGGCTGCGGCAATGGTGGCGCGGACTGCTCCGATTGGGTGGTCCTTGGTGGGGTCGTTGGTTGGATGGCGCTGGTTGTCGGTGGTCGCGTCTAGGGTCACGTCGTTCGTCGGGGGAGACGACGTGAAGGATGTAGATCGGTGTTGTTGGCGCACACTCCCGGTCGGGTGCTGGGTGCGTGGCATTCGTTGGCGGATCATGTACGTTCCACGGCCGGGTTGGCCCGCAGATTCGCGGATTGTTTCGGTGCGGGTGCGCTCGCCTCGGGGTCGGGGTCGGGGTCGGGGTCGGTCCACGATGCCGGGAAATCCGTCTGTGGTCGGCGGTCGAGATTGATCCGGGTCGCCGTGACCGGGAAGAGGGTGGGTGGCGACGACAAGGGTCTCGGTGCGCTGGTTCTTTGTCGACCGGGCGCTGGATTCGCTGCGGCCCGGCACTTCGGTTTCGAGGGGGGCGGTTGTCCGGGAAAAGTTGCTACTGGCCTGTTGGGGCGCGGAAGTTCATGGCCGCAGTAGGGGTTTCAGCTCGCCGGTGCCGGTCTGACGTTCTCGGGGTCCGCTCGGAGGCTGGTGACATGAGAGGGACGAATGTGGGCGCATAGCGCGAACAAGCGAGATGTCCGCCACCGGTTGGGTGATCATTCATCGTGTGCGGCGGACTTGGCGCGGGACTTCGCCTCAGTTTTCGGGGCGGGGGACCTTGCTTACGCGGTGGGGTTGTTTCACGACGCGGGCAAGGCTCGTTGTGCCTGGCAGCAAGGGTTGTTGCGGGTCGAAGGAACCGACGAATCGGTCGACGTTCCGCATAAGGATCTAGGTGCACGCCTACTCGCTGCGGCCCCTGGTGACCGGGAGGCGTGCTGGGCCGCTGCGCTGATGGTGTGGGGTCACCACGGTGGTCTGCGAGTTCCGGCGGAGTTGAAGCAGATGCTGCGCCGACCCGGCGAGGCCGGTGACGCGGAGGCGGTCGCTCGATTCCTGATGGAGGTGCCGCAGGCGCGGCGTGTTCTCGACACTCCTCTGGTGTTGCCGGAGGCGTGGCGTAGGCGGCCGAGTGTGCGGGAGTTGGGGGTGCGGTTGACGTACTCGGCGTTGGTAGACGCCGACTTCCTGGACACCGCCGTGCACTTCGAGCGTAGGGCCGAGCCGAAGCTGGGCGGCGGTCCCACGATGGCGCAACTTCGAGACCGTTTCGAACGACGCCGTGCCGCCCACCTGGAGGAACGCCGCGCGAGGACGGAGAAGCTCGGGCGGGTGTCGTCGATGGGCCGGTTGAGGGAGGAGTTGTACGCCTCCGCGCTGGTCGCGGCGATGCGGAAGCCCGGCGTGTATCGGATGTCGGCACCGACGGGGACGGGCAAGACCATAGCCGGGGCGGGCTTTGCCGTGCACCACGCTGCCGAGCACGGCATGTCGAGGGTGATCGTGGCGGTGCCGTACACCTCGATCACCGAGCAGAACGCCGACGTCTTCCGCGCGTTGCTCGATCCTCGGCCCGGTGAGCCGGATGACGGCGATGACGGCCCTGTCGTGCTGGAGCACCACTCGAATGTGGACTTCGACGGCCTGGGCTCCGCGAGCAGCGCAGCGGGGCGGTGGCAGCGGTTGGCATCGGAGAACTGGGATTCGCCGTTCGTGGTGACCACGACCGTGCAGTTGCTCGACTCGCTGTTCGCACGGACTCCCTCGCGAATGCGCAAGCTGCACCGTCTGGCCAACGCGGTGCTGGTCCTCGACGAGGTCCAGGCTTTGCCCAAGGCGTTGTTGCTGCCGATCCTGGACGCCTTGCGGGCGCTGTCGGAGCACTTTGGCACGACCGTGCTGCTGACCTCGGCCACCCAGCCGGTGTTCGAGAGCCTGTCTCCGTGGCACGGCCTCGACGTGCCGGAGATCGTGCCCGATCCCGTGCGAATGGCGGCCCAGGCTCGGCGAGTCAAGTTCCGTTGGTGGAGTCGCCCAACATTGGCGGACCTCGCCGGCCACGTCCGACAGCACCGCCAAGCGCTTGTCGTGCTCAACACCATCGACGACGCACGCCGTTTGTTCAAGATGCTGACCGGCCACACCGAGGCTGACGTGGTGCACCTGTCGACCCGCATGCATCCCGATCACCGCCGCCGCGCCCTGGCGATGATCGGGGACGCCCTGGAACACGACCGTCCGATTCTCGCCGTGTCCACACAGCTCGTCGAGGCCGGGGTAGACGTCGACTTCCCTGTTGTGTACCGGGCGCTGGCTCCGGTCGACTCGCTGCTGCAGGCCGCAGGTCGGGCCAACCGCGAAGGTGGTGACGCCGAGGGGGAAGTCGTCATCGTCGACCTCGCCGACGGCGGACGACCCAGCGACTACGGCCTTGCGATCACCGTCGGCGGCTATTACTTCGGGTCGGGACCGGACAAGGCCGAACCCGACGACCTCGGAGCCCTGGCTCGCTATTACCGCCACCTGTACAAGGCTCTGGAGCTGGATGCGCCCCCCGTGACAGACAGCCAGAAGCTTCCGCATGGGCAGCTCGTACAGCACCACAGGCATAAGTGGGATTTCCCGTCCGTCGCCGACGGACCGCTGGTCTCCCCCGGAGACTCTCTCAGCCGGAATCCACGACGCGCGTTCAGGATGATCGACCAGGACGGCACGCCCGTCGTCATCACCTCGGGACCCGACCACGAGGTGATCACCAGACTGCTGCGACAGGCACGGGCCGTTCCACGAGCCCGGTCCGCCGCCCTGCGCAGACTGCAACGCTGGATTGTGACGCTGCCTCGGCACATCGCCGAGACGGACGCCATTCGGGTGAAGTTGCGGCCAGTGGTCGGGGACCTCTGCGAGTGGCTGGGCGCCTACGACGACCGACTCGGACTCGACGAGACAGCCACGGAATGAGGGCCGCACGCGGCCGGACCGCGCGTCGACATGCGCTCGCCGGCGTGCTGCGGACCCGGCCTATGCTGCAGTTTCAGCGTCAGTGTGGCTTGGTGTCGCCTGACGAGGTTTCTCAACGGTTGAGCGCGGATGCCGTCTGGTGCGCTGACAGCGACCCGGCCGGAGCCCCAGCGGGCTCCGGCCGCCACGCCAACAGCTTGATCATCCCGGCGGGTGTCACCCGTGTACCGTCGCGTGTTGTTCCAGACTGGCTTACGCGCTCAACCGAACTGTCACCTTGAGCACCCGCAGTACGGCTGCGTCATGCCGGTCGGCCACCGTGCAATCGAGGAGAAGAAGATGTCGATCTTGTTTGCTGGCCGTCATTGGGAGATCCGGGTGGCCCGGACCCGGCGGGCGCGTGTGGTCACGCGCCGACTGGAAGTCCGAACCACCGGACGCGCGAGGGCCCGTAGGGCAAGCACCAACTGATCGCGATCGTTCGCACGCGGGGTGGCCTGTCGCTTGCGTCGACAGGCCACCCCGGCGATCACCCCAACCTTTGATCTCCAGTGACGAGGAGAATGATGACCGGATCGACGCAGGGCTCGGAGCCGGTGCCGCTGGTGGTACAGGTCTGGGGTCCGGGCGCGCTCTTCACGCGTCCGGAACTCAAAGTCGAGCGGGTCAGCTACCCGGTGATGACTCCGTCTGCTGCGGTAGGTGTCCTCGAGTCCATCTTCTGGAAGCCGGAGATGCGATGGCGTGTAGTGCGCATCGAGGTGCTTCGGCCGATCCTCCAGTTCACCCAGCGCCGCAACGAGACCACCGACCTGGCGTCGCTTGCCGACGCGGCCTCCGGTCGCCGGCGATTGGACACCGCGGCGCATCGGGTGCAGCGCATCGCCGTCTGCCTGCGCGACGTGGCCTACCGGATCCACGCACAGATCGACCTGGCGGATCGGGCCAGCAAACCTGTGGCAGCCTACCGAGACCAGTTCCGCCGGCGAGTCGCCAAAGGCCGCTGCTTCAGCCAGCCCTATCTGGGGACCCGGGAGTTCACCGCGTACTTCGGGGAGCCCGACGACGAGATCCCGATCGCGCACGACGAGGACTTCGGACTGATGCTGCACAGCGTCGACCACGGCAGCGACCCGATCTCCTTCACCTGGTTCGACGCTCGACTGCGGGGCGGCGTGCTCACCGTGCCCTTGGAGGGCATTTCAGGGCGCCTGCCGAACACCACCGTGCGGAGCCCCGCGACCGCAGGAGGTGTCTGATGTTGCTCCAACGCCTGGTCGAGTACTCGGACACACACCTCGCCCACGCCCGGCCGTTCCACCGTGAACGAGAATTCCGCTGGCGCCTGGATCTCGACCTGGACGGTCGCCCACTCAGCACCGAACTCGCACCGCTCGTGGACGAACAGCGTCCAAACCGGGGGCAGGTACTCACAGTCCCGGCAGTCGTCCGCACCGTCGGCGTCGCCGCCAACCTTGCCGCCGACGACGCCCAGTACGTATTGGGGTGGGGGGACGACACGACGAAGCCGGCGCGGGTGACCCAATGCCACACCGCCTTCATCGACCTGATCGAGAGATGGGCCGCGAGCAACGCCGGCCATGACGACCGGATCGCCCGCGCCGTGACCAGGTTCTACCGCTCCGGTGCGGCAGCCGATCTGACCCGCCCCGACGACCTGACCTCCAAACACGGCGTCGTCATTGCCGTCAACGGCGATCTTGCGTGCCGCAGCGATTCCGTGGTCGCGTTCTGGTCCGCCGAGGTCGCCTCTCGAAAGGGCGGCAAAGGCGGTAGTCGCCATGGCCTCTGTCTCGTCTGCGGCCAGTACCAGGAGCTGGTCGACACCGTGCCGGGCAAGGTTCCCGGACGCCTCGTCCCCGGGGCAACCAATGACACCGCGCTGGTCAGCGTCAACGAACGGGTCTTCGGCTACGGTCTCACCACCGGCCTGGAGCACACACCGATCTGCTTCCGCTGCGGCGATGCTGTGTCCACCGGGCTGGTAGCGGTGCTCTCCTCACCCCACAGCATCGCCCCGCGCGGCCAGAACAGTCGCACGTCGTGGTGGATCACCGGCGACATCGAGGACGACCCGATCGCGCTGCTCGACCAAGCCGACCCAGACGACGTCATCGCCTTCCTCTCCACCGTCCACACAGGCGCGCGCGACGACGACCCGCCCGACATGGCGGTGTTCTGCTCGTTGAGCGTGGCGGGCAACATCGCCCGCATCATGGTCCGCGACTGGATCGAAATGCCGCTGATCGACATCCGGCGCAACATCGCAGCATGGTTCGACAACCACGAGAGCGCGGGCACCTGGCCCACCGCGAAGCGCCACCATCCACTGTGGAGACTCGCGCTGGCCACCGGACGATGGCACGGCGACCGCAGTCGCTACGCCGACTTCGGCGCACCCGGCGAGGCCCGACCCCACAACATCTACCAACAACTGCTCCGCGCGGCCCTGCGCAACACCGCCATCCCGCCCGCGGTCCTGGCGCACCTCGTCCATCGCGTCCGGACCGATGGCCACCTCGACGACACCCGCGCTGCTCTGCTGCGCCTGGCAATGGTTCACGGCAAGACCACCAAGGAGACCATCATGCCCGACCTCGACCCGGGCAACACCGACACCGCCTATCAGGCGGGCCGTGCCTTCGCCCTGCTCGAACAGATCCAGAACGCCGCTTCGGGATCCGCAGAGCGCGTCAACGCCACCTACGGCGACCGATTCTTCAGCGGCGCCATCACCAACCCCCGCGCCGCCCTCGTCGCCGGCAGCCGCAACGCCAAGGCATGGCAGAAGAAGCTGCGCCGAGGCAAGCCCGGCCTCGCCAACTACTTCGACAAGCAACTCGACGAAGTCTTCGCACTCATTCCCGAAGGAAAAGGACTCCCCGCCGCGATGACTCTGCGCCAGCAGGCGCAATTCCTGCTCGGCTACCACCACCAACGCGGCCACCGCGCCGTCACCGCCAACACCACCGAGACCGACGACGTCCCGACCGGCTGACCTCCACGCACCCACCGGAAAACCCGAGGGAACCACCTATGACGACCACCACCGCCGCACACCTCGACCCCACCGTGCGCCACGACCTCGTCTACTTGTTCGACGTCACCGACGGAAATCCCAATGGCGACCCCGACGCCGGCAACCGCCCCCGGATGGACGACGAATCCGGCCACGGCCTGGTCACCGACGTCGCACTCAAGCGTAAGATCCGCGACACCCTCGCCCTCGCAGCCGAGGACGACCCCCGCTACGGCATCTTCGTCCAGGCCGGACACGCCCTCAACCCGCGCCTGGAAGCCTCCTACGAAGCAACCGGCCTCAAACTCGGCACCAAAATCACCAGGGACGAGGCCGACCACGCCCGAGCCTGGCTCTGCGACCGCTACGTCGACATCCGCCTCTTCGGCGCCGTGCTGTCCGTCGGCAAGACCAACGCCCTCGGCCAGATCCGCGGCCCCCTCCAAGTCACGATGGCCCGCAGCATCGATCCCATCCTCCCGATGGACCACGCCATCACCCGCGTCACCCAGACCCGTCAAGCCGACATCGACAAGGGCGAGACCACCGAGATGGGCGGAAAATGGACCGTCCCCTACGGCCTCTACCGCGCCGAGCTCTACTTCTCCGCGAACCACGCCCGCAAGACCGGAGTCGACGCGAAAGACCTGGAGCTGCTCTACCGCACCCTCGAAATGATGTTCGACCACGACCGCTCCGCAACTCGCGGCCGACTCACCGCACGCGGCCTCTACGTGTTCAGCCACCCTGACGCTTTCGGCGCCGCCCCCGCCCACCGCCTCACCGAACGCATCACCCCACGCCTCGTCAATCCCGACGTTCCGCCGCGGAACTTCGGCGACTACACCGTCGCCGTCGCCGAAGACGCATTGCCGGCAGGCGTCACCCTGGCGAAGATCATCGACTGAAACGGCTGCATTCGAGCCGGACAGCGAGCTGTGCACCCTGTGGCACAAGCGACACCGGTTAGATGGCGATGCTGGGAGATCACCTGAAGTCCCGTTCACACGGATCTCTCGAGCGCCGCTGGCACCTGTTCGAAATGATCGCCGCACCGGTCCCGCACGACTTGGCTTCTCCGGGCGGGACCGGCGCAGACTCGAGATCCCTGTCGATGGCACCCGGTACGACTAGGTCCTCGACACTCTCACACATCCGTTCCCTGCGTGACGGCGCGTCGCTGCCAACGTCGGCCGACGACAACAGGCTTCGTCGCTGCCCACTTCGCTCGGCTGTCCTCCCGATATCTCGACGCCCCGTTCAAGGAGCCCTCGAACAAGTCAGCCTCGATCTCTACATCGGCTACCTCCACGGCGTCCGCGCCGGCGAACCCTCCCTCGCGCTGGACCGCATGGAGGAGATGAGGCCCCTGCTCGGCGACCGCCTCGTCCTCACCCTCCTCAACCGCAGACAGATCCTCGACCGACACACCGAGGCCCTGCCCGGCGGAGCCGTCCAGCTCGCCGACGACGGCCGCAGGACATTCCTCGAACACTGGAGCACCGCCCGCGAACGCCCCTGGCCCCACACCGCCCTCGGCCGCGACGTCCCCGCCGCACTCGTCCCACTCGTCCAGGCCCGACTCCTAGCACGCCACCTGCGAGGGACCACCGACACCTACACCCCGTGGACCATGGCCTGATGGAACTGCTCGTCACCTACGACGTCGACACCACCACACCCGAAGGCGAACGACGACTGCGACAAGTGGCCAAGATCTGCGAAGGCGTCGGACACCGCGTCCAGAAATCCGTCTTCGGAATCACCTGCACCCCCGCCCAACGACTCCAACTCGAAGCCCGCCTCCAGTCGACCATCGACTCAGGACTCGACTCCGTACGCATCTACCACCTGGACCGGGGCACCTTCCACACCGCCCGACACCTCGGAGCCGCAGTCGACATCGCCCACACCGGCGCATGGATCATCTGAACACGAACCCGACACCACAGCCACCCGCTTCGGAACCACAAGCGTGACCCGACACGCCAAGAGGTTCCCAAGCAAACATCGGCGTGTCGTCTCAAACCTAGGAAATCGACTGGCTGGCCAAATCTCACAATCACGTTCTCCCTGGTCATCCAGGGCAGCGCTGGGACCTGCGTCCCAGCGGGGATCGCAACATCTGCATGACCACGTGATCGGGCACGTGCACGCGCAGCGCTGGGACCTGCGTCCCAGCGGGGATCGCAACTGCACCACCTGGACTCCACCAGCACCGGCGCTGCGCAGCGCTGGGACCT